>SKJJ01000218.1 GCA_007115975.1 Chitinispirillum sp. | reverse complement strand
TTTCTCAAAACAGTCCTAACACTCAAACGCTTTTTTGATAAAGAAGGGGGTCACGATGTACTCTATGAAGTCCGCCTGTTTTCTCGCTTTAATTTCACTGGTCGTTATCGTCGGGGCCAACCCGCCATCTGCAGACCCTCCAGGAGGTTTGCAACCTGATGAAGTGCCACAGTTTATTGTTCTGGGTTTTGATGACAACACAAGTGCTGAAGGTATGCAATGGATACTGGATTATCTTCAGACCAAAACAAATCCGCAAGGGAGCGGTAATGAAGCAACCTTTGACGGTTCAGATGTCTTAGCCTCCTTCTATTCAATATCGGGCATATTGCAAAGCAGACAAGATGTTGTCAATGAACACAGAAGAGCCTGGGAGCAGGGGCATGAGATCGGCAACCATTCCCATCGTCACGTCACCTATGGAGATACCCTTAATACTGTCAGTGCTCAGACCTGGACCTCTGAAATTGATAGCGGCACACAGGTACTAAGCACGCTTTTAGAGATTGATCCCTCTGAGATAGCAGGATTCCGTGCACCCTATCTTGAATTCAGTGATACAACATTCAAAGTGCTCTCTGAGCTCAACTATCTTTACGACTGCTCTGTTCAGGAGGGATATCAGACCGGTCATGATGCCTCAAACAGTTTATGGCCCTATACAATGGGACAGGGATCTCCCGGCTGGAATGATGTCTGGGTGAACTGGACTGGCAGAACACCCATATCGAGCCATCCTGATCTGTGGCAGGTACCACTGTATGCTATAATAATACCGACCGATGAGGAGTGTGCCGATTATGGGATTGAACCTGGTCTTAGATCCAGAATGGCGGCAGCAACGGATCAATTCAGCCAAACAGATACAAAAATCACTGCCTCAGATTACGGTATGTGGCATAGATTCGGTCTGCAACCCAATGAATTTTCCGGTATATTAAAATACAACCTTGACAAAAGGCTTGAAGGAAACAGAGCACCATTTAACATCGCTGCCCATACCCAATATTACACCGCCAGTTATGCAGGTAATTTAGATGGTATTACGCTCGAAGAGATGAGAGGAGCTATCGAAAACTTTATTGACTATGCCCTCTCTATTCCTGAAGTCCGCATAACTACAGCAAAAAACATGATTGAGTGGTGCAGTAATCCTGTTCCTTTAACTGATCCACAACCACAACTCATAACTCTTACCGTAAATGGTGGCTCCGGAAGTGGTGAGTATGAGAGCGGATCTGTTGTGACAATTATCGCAGACCCTCCACCGGAAGGTCAGAAATTCTCAGCCTGGACCGGTGACATCGTCCCGGTTCGATATCCGCAAATCGCATCTTCAAAAATCACAATCGGTGACTCAGATATAAGTGTCAGCGCTACATACCAGGATCTCACTCACCAGGACACAACAACCATAGGCAATGTTGTATCAATGGGTGAGTGGTGGGCATCAGCTGACAGTTACGGATCTGAAATAGACACAGGCAATGCACTTTTATTTAATAACCAAGTGGCAAAAATGTCATATACCATCGTCCCGAAACCTTCTGATGAATCAACTCCATGGGCCGATTTATCGGTACAGTTTGAGGACTCATTCGAGGGGCTTCATAAAATTATTATCAAATACAAAAGTACATCCGATATCTACATGCGCCTTGACCAACAAAATCTGGCAAAAAACAGATCTTTTAAAGCTCAATTATCAGCCACAGATGAATGGGTCAGAGACACCATTTTAGTCTTTGGCGGGCGTTTCAAATCCTCTTCAGGCAGACCATATCCTGTTTTAGAGCTTACAGATCTTCAGAGTCTCTCTTTTACTCCTGTAATCACCAATACTGATGAGCCTAATGAGGGAACCATTGAGATAAAGGAACTTACTTTCTATGGTCTTGACTGGGAACCGCAAAGTTTTGTCTTAAATGGCAGGCATAGCAGAACAACCGCAGGCCTTAGAATCGCAGCTATTCCCAATGCGCTGAATATCACTGTTCCTCAAAATGGAAATTACACTGTTTCTGTTATTTCACTCGATGGACGGGTGGTACTGAGATTATCTGATCAACTCCTTTCTGAAGGTATCAACAGAATAAACTGGGACAGAAATCCAGCGATGCGGATGTTCATTGTGCGGGTTGAAGGGCAGGGAGTGAGTGCTTCAAGGAAAATTGTAAGCAGATAAGGTACTTTGCGCTCAAGATCATATGGTAAAGGGGAGATGGATTAGAACACGTCTCCCCTCATTGTGGTCTTTGAGAGTCGAGCCCTAAAAATAAATGGATAAACCAAATTTAGGGTTACTGTATTCAAAATGGAACCTTTCTGTTTCCCTGTTTCTTACACGATTCTCTCTGCTACTTGTTGTTTTCGAAATGATGTATGCAACTGAAACCGGATATTCAAAAAGAAGCCCGATGTTCTCGATGAACCTCCATTCCAAACCAGCAAATCCATCAACGGCAAAAATGTAGTTTTGGATTTTATCCCAATAAACATCGTTTCTTGTAGCATCTATGTCTTCCCGACCGTGTCGGTAATTGTAGTTGTAGCGAACTTTTGGGCCAGCCCCATAATAAAATCCCATCTTCTTTTCCGGATTGGAATATCTTATGTAATGAAGATGCATTCCTATTGAAACGGTCTTGTTAGTGTCATATGTCATGTAAGTCAATGGTGAGTGACCATTATAGTTATAGATCATTGAATCGGTGTTTTGTTCTATTCTGCCGCTCAAAAGAAACCCTGTTCGCAACGCTTTCTTTGGTGTAAAATGCCTTTTGTAGGAGAATATTCCGCCGTAAAGAGGTGAAAATTTGAAAAAATCATCCATTGATATTTGCATTGAATGTTTTCCAGTGCTTTTGCCATCATCTTGAGCATTTGCAAATGATGGAAACATTATCAATGCTGTGAAAACGACAAGGTGTCGCAATAGTTTTCTATACATTTTCTAATCCCTTCAGATAAATTAATCAAGTGATTTTTAGTAACAATCTATTTGCATTGATTACGTTGTTCCAGGCACAGGGGTTTAATTCCTACCAGTAGTAATCAAATCCAAGTCCTCCACCTATTAAGTACGAATCATATGAGAAGACTATCGGTCTTGTAAACACGAAAAATTTCCACCGCTTGTCTATGTTGATTCCTGCCTGAATTGGCAAAGAAAGAGAATAGCTTTCCTCAAGACTGGTTCGATTTGTGGCATAATGCCCTAAGGTATACTCTTTTCGCCAATAAAATCCCTGCAATTCGCTCGTGAGATATAGGTTCCGGTTTATCTGGAAACCGATACCAATGCCGGTCTCTATGGAAATTTCATTAGACATTCGATGTTTAAAAATCATATCAGAAAATACCCATTGCTTTCTCAGGGGAACTTTGAGCTGCGAACAGATATTCCAGCTGATATACGAAGCAACCTCAGATATTGATATACCATGAACACCTCCCCCAAGCGCCCAGTTCGGTCCGTTTATGCATAATGTGCTGTCAATTACTTCCACATTTCTTATGGGATAAATCTTCAAATGCAGGGGAAAATGGAGCTCGACATTATCATTGAACAATGGCAAGTGAGGGTAGGCAAATGCCTGATGCAAGTAACCATAAGGTATGTTTCCCTGAAACAGCAGAAACCATTCTGACTCACCCTGAACGCTTCTGACTTCTGGGCCATGCCCGATACTTACACCCCAGTTTTTCGGAGGCAGGGAAAGCGGCCTCTTGCTTTCTTCCACAGGATATCTGAGTTTAGGTGAACATCCCAATACTATTGAACATAACTGGTATCGTTATGTAATCGAAATCCCATACAGGCGATTCTGTTTTATTTCAATGCATAATTGAAATAAATGTCTGGAAGTGGCTACAGGGCCGGGAATTCTTATCTATAGGTATATAAATAACGGAGGTCACGGTTGTAAATAGGAAGGGAGAAATTCGTGTGCGCGGTAGGGAACGGCCTGTTGAGGAAACCAGTGCTACCTGGAGAGGGCTGTGTTTCCACATTATATGGTAACGCTAAACTTAATATCCTTTTTTAAATTCTCATCCAACCTCTCTTCTGCAATATCCAGATCGTAATCCATTTGCAATCCTAACCAGAATTGCGGTGAGTTTTTAAAATAGAGAGATAAACGAAGTGCTGTGTCTGCGGTAATTTTTCGCTTTCCCAATGTGATTTCATTAATTCGACGGGCAGGGACACGTAATGCCTGTGCCAGTCTGTTTTGTGTTAAGCCCATCGGTTCGATAAATTCGTGTTGCAAGATTTCACCTGGATGTACGGGTAATAACTTCGTTGCTGCCATAATATTATCCTTTGTGATAATCAACAATCTCTACTTCGAACGCATCACTTCCATGCCACTGAAAACAAATTCGCCACTGATCATTGATACGTATTGAGTATTGACCTGCTCGATTACCTTTTAGTTTTTCCAACCTGTTTGCCGGAGGAATTTTCAGATCACTAAGTGAAACCGACCTGTTCAACATCCTAAGCTTTCTCAAAGATAATTGCTGGTTATTATTGGGTAGTTTTTTTAAAACTCCCTGTCAAATACCTTTTCGGTTTCCCGATCCTTAAATGTCCTGATCATATTACGAATATATCACATTGTACATTTAACGTCAAATGGATCAATTAAGCTTTGTTTAAAAGAATCTATCATCAGTGTATGCGAAAAGGGCAGGGAATGGTTGATTTCGATGGTTACTTATTGCCGGGTCGTTGGGGGGATCTCCGCAGAGAGGGGGTGGTAAACCCGAGTGAAAATGGCATGGTAAAAGAAAATCAGATGATTACAGGGGAGCAAGCCTGGCTCGCCCCCCCATTGCACTTATCTCCCGAAAATATCTTCCGGGTAGATCAAAAACAACAACTTACTCCTCTTCCTCTTCACTCCCATCAAGAGAAATAATCGTATACTCTTCACTCTCCAGCTGTTCGTATATCACATCTATCTCCGGTTTTGGTTCACCCCAGCTGTGACTGTCTCCATCTTTTCCCTCATACTCGAGGAATTCGATAACCGGCTGGATTTTGTGACCGTCAATTTTGATATGCTGACCGTATGAGATCCCATCATCTGCAACATCAACTAATTGCGCTGTATCTGGAAGGTCGTACACTGCTGTTACTGTAATCACTACTTTCATCTTTAACTCCTTGTTGCAGGATGGTTGGTAAAATATGGAAAAATCAGAGTATTATCAGGTGAATATCCAAAGCGGGCGCACTGTGGGTGATCGCCCCACAGGAGATAAAATCAACCCCTGTCTGTGCTATCTGCCAAGCAGTGGTACTATCTACATTCCCGCTTGCTTCAAGTTCTGTTTTGGATTCAGCATCATTTCTCATTTTGACACAGGTCCCCATAGCATCTAAACCCATATTATCGAGCATGATTCGGTTTGGGGCCAGGGAGAGGGCCTGCTCAAAATCTTTTATCGATTGTACTTCAACCTCAATTTTCAGGCCATCATTTCTTTTTTTATAGGCAAAAGCTTTTTCAAGTGCATTTTTTACCCCGCCGGCAGCTTTTATGTGGGTGTCTTTTATGAGAATCATATCATAGAGTCCAAAACGGTGATTCTCTCCGCCACCATGCACAACCGCCCTTTTCTCCAGCACTCTAAGACCAGGTGTTGTTTTTCTGGTATCCAAAAGTCGTGCCGGAGAAATCGTTCTTGCAATTTCGGCTGCTTGGGTGGAAATTCCACTGAGGTGCTGAAGAAAGTTAAGGAGAGTTCGCTCGGCTTTAAGAATCGTTTTTACGGGACCACTTAATCTGCAGATCTCTTTACCTGCAATAAGCTTCTGCCCATCGCAGGTCAAAAGATCGATCTTCACCTTTTCTCCTAGCGCATCAAATATTGGTTCTATAAGATAGGTGCCCGAAAGAACACCCTCGGATTTGCTTCTGATGACCGCTTCTGCTGTCTCGCTGTCCTCAAATATCGATTCACTTGTAACATCAACACTGCCGCTGAGATCCTCTTGTAGTGAATACTCAATTATAGCTTGTATAGCTCTCAATTCGTCCATTAAAATTCCCTGATAATATCTATGCCAAAATCAAAAGCCGGAAGAACGTTTTCTGCACTCTCTGCAATACCGCCCCTGTTAAGGAACTGAAACCGTCCGTTTGTCGATAAGGCGATTCCAAAGATAAGGGGAGTGGTCATTAGTTCCAGCCCGGACTCGAAACTCAGGGATTTAAAATAGCTGCTGCCCCCAGGGAAGTGGGTTCCATTCTGCTGTCTCAGGAAAATAGAGGCGTACCTTAAAAAGGGCAGCACCGTTTCATCCACCGAAAAATTGATATCAAAGGTGAAATCCGGCATAATTTTGAATGATGAATCGTTGCGTGTTGAGTCGCTTCTGCTTTTGTAGTCGTGCTTGATATACGCCTCAACAGAGGAGCCCGGGAAAGGATTCATGCGAAAATCGATTAAAACTCCCTGAGTGCTGCGCCCGGAAGCAAGCTGCATGTTCTGTGAGACAATAGTATCCGGGCCCTCGTTGATAAAATCGGTGAAAAGATGGGCCCGGTTTTTCATGTAAGAGTGCCCAAACTGCTGTGAGAGCATTCTTCCGGACTCAGTTACTATTCCTATGCCAGCGTGAATCCCGTTCCAGTCAAAGGAAAATGAGGGGGCCCTGAAAACATGGCCACGCTTTTTGCCATTATGATAGAGCCAACTGTATTCGAATGATGTTCTCAAAACAGCGGTAAATGTTACAAAAAGCTCCGTTTCAAGTCCGGTTTCAAATATATGGATCGCCGATCTTTGCTGGTTTGAATGCCGGTAAAGAAGTGTCTCAGGTGCCGCTGCGGAATGCAGCCTGCTATAGTTTTCCTCTTTGAATATATCGTACTGGTCAGCATCATAATAGTACCCCAGAATGAACTGATACACATCCGGACTGAGCGTGAGATTCATTCCACCTATTTTTGGCCTGAGCAGGTTTTGAAAAAAAAGACCGAGAAAAAAGGAGCTGCTGTTTGAGAGCTGAAATTGAAAAGACATCGGATCAAAAAGATGATTGGGATTTGATGAACGGAAGTCCCTCACCACAAGGCCTTTGGAATAGGTCAGGTTTTCAATGCTGCCAAGGCGAAGGAATGTTGCACCGTCGGATGAACCGACGGTCAGGTAGTCGATGATGCTTAGCACCCCCTCAAGAGAGGTGAAACCGGCACTCTTCTCCCCCTCAGCATTGCCAGTGACCCCAAGGTTTAAACCGATATCCATTCGCGATAAATCGAATCCTGCCTTTGCATAGTAAGAAGAGCTGGATGCACCATCTGAAACTGCCATGTTGGTCCCTATACCTGCAAATTGCCTACCCCGCATAGTTGCAGGGGAGTGTATTGGGCTCCAGTGCCCCTTTTCTCTTGCCTTATTACTTAAAATACTGCCCCAGATTCTATCCTTGTTGAAAAGCGGCCCCTGAACTGCATCATCTGCAGGATCTCTTCGGGCTGCACTGTGGGCCATACTGAGACGGGCTCCCGTTCTGCGCTCCTCTGTAGGGTTGATCCCTGCACTGGCAAGCTGAGCGGTGATATATTCTTCACCGAAAAAATGTTTCAGAACGGTAACGTGACGCATCGTTATATAGAGAGGGGCGGTCGGTTCTCTGCCGGGATGAACCATCGTAGTAAAACCGCTGCTGATCTGTGCCCCGCGTTGCTGGGCGATATTTCGCACCTGAGCGGCGCCACCTAAAACCTGAACACCTGTTTCACCGGTACGCGCTTCCACAACCGTTGATAGTGCTCCCGATTCGGTCTCGGCAACAGCATTAGGGGTATACACTCTGATAAAACTGTTTGAGACAGCCCTTGCGAAAATACCACCCGAAAAGAGAGTGAAATTAACCTCGTCAATTGCCCCATCATCCCGTACAGCTGAGCTGATATTAAAGAGAACACTTGAGTTGGAACCTAAAATGGCAATGTTGTTGTCGCCGAAACGGACGGTGATTCTTGACTGAAAAACGGTTTCCACCAGGTCGTTGTCAGAAATCCGGTCGCCAACGGATAATCGTTCACGCGATCGGTCTCTGGAGCGCTCCACACTTGCGCTGCCCTCAAGTCCTATGACCTCAAAAAAGGTGTTTGCTGCAGCCGAAAATTGGGTAAGGAACAGAAGGACTGCTACCCGTGCCCAAAAAAACGACGGCGATGAAATTGAGTGCATAAGCAAATTCTTTACATTGTAAGCTTTATGAACAAGTTGTTCTTTTTGTCGCAGTTCCATGAGATAATGTCAATTGTAAATTGTTCTGCCCGCAGTCTTGTTGTCGGCGCTTAGGGTAATATAGATCTTCGCTCAAAGAGGTCTCTCTAAAATGATATGTTACAGGGCGGTTTTTGTAAAGGCAAAAGTTGTCGGGGCGCGGAAGAGTCAGTGGATAAAAAGCAGCGCCAAACTCAAAAGAAAGGCGTTTTTTTGTACTTAAGTTGCTGGTTTTTAACAATTTGCCACGGTAAGGGTTGGTGAGCTGGGTGCCGAAAACTCACGATTGCAAAAAAAACTCGCTTACCGACCGATTATAGTGAAGACGGTTGATCGTTGATGCGAACACTCCTCCAAGAGAGTGAACTTCTATAAACTCTAAACTGAGCACTTCTTCGCTCTGAGGTATGGAATCGGTTGTGTGGATCTTTTTAAGACCGTACTCCTTATGGGCTTTGATAAGCAGGGGCACGGTCTCTTTTCTGATTTTGTTGTGGCTGATTGCAGCAAATATCTCCTCAATGCCGTATGCTTGGTGTATGGTTTTTATTGTGTTAACCAAAGATGATCCGGTGACCATCTCATCATCGAGGATAATCGCCCGGCTCTTTTCGCTTAATTCTCCTATTATGCCCAGAAAGTCTGTTTTTTCTCTTCCCGGGCGGAATTTGTTGGCAATTGCATAGGGGATGTCAAGAAGGTCAGAAAAGTGAATGGTAAACTTTGCACCCCCCGCATCAGTTGATACTGCAATGGTTTTGCTGTTTCCAGCCATAGCAGAGAAAACAGAGGCAAAAAGATCCAGTCCACTCAGAGATACAAGCACTACTTTCGGTTCATAGAAGCCATACAGCGAAGGGGTGTGGGGATGATAGGTTAGAAAGACATCGGCACCGGCTATTTTAAGCTGATCCGCAAAAAGCCGGGCAAGTACTGCTTCACGAGCCATGTGTGAAGGTTTCTCCTGTCTGCTGTAGGGGCAGTAGGGGATAACAACCGTTATTGTCTTTGCCCGGTGTGCGCGCAGTGTGCGTACTGTTTGAAGAAGCTGCTGAATGTTTTCGTTTACGCTGTTTGAGGAGCTGTTGTGGTGCACACATTGAAACACATAGGCGTTTGATCCGGCTACCGGTTTGTCAAGGCGGGAGCAGCTTTCCGAATCGGAAAAGATCCTTGTGAGCGGGTTCTGTGCTGTTCCCAATAGAGGAATCTGCTTTGGAGAGTTGTTTTTGCTTAAAAGATATTCATACTCTCTTTTAACCGATCGGGCGAGTGCTGCACCGTCATTGCAGGCCACAAAAAGAATCCATCCGTTGGGGCCTGAGATTTCAAACGCCTTTTTCTCCTCAAACTGCTCTGGGGTTATGAAAAGAGATGGTCCATGCTGTTTCATGAATTGATCTCCCTTCACCGGTTGAGCAAAAGAGGCATTTGGCCATTATGGCGTGTTACGGCAGAACCTACCGCACCACCACTCGTTTTCCTCTCTTTCACCTGCAATAATCAAACCAGCTTTAAGTGCATGCTCTATAATCTGATCCCGTTCGGTTAAGAGTATCCCGGACCAGACAAGCTCTGCTCTTCTGGACATCAGCTTTACCACCCTGTCTAACAACGGTACCGACTCAACAAAGAGCATGTTCATCACCACGAAATCAAAACATACATCATCCTGTATCCCCTCAAGAGTCCCGATAAGAAAATCAACGTTTGCTGCTCCCCGGTTTAACTCTTTATTCTCTGCAAGATTACCCCTGCACTCCTCATCGATCTCCACTCCAAGTGCCCAACTGCAGCCACAATGCTGTGCAACAAAACATAAAACACCCGAACCGGTTCCGATATCAAGAAGACGTCTGTTGCCCAGTTTGCCAACGGAGTCTATTAGCTCGCTTGCAGCAAGTCTGGTCGTCTCATGATGCCCGGTGCCAAAGGCCATTTTGGGTTCTATCTTTATCCAGGCAGCTCTTTTTTCTGGCGGTGCAAGCCAGGGAGGAGAAACCCAGAACCCTTGGGTCAGAAGTGCCGGTTGCATCGATTGGCGCCATTTGGCGTTCCAGTCCTGTTTTTCAGTGCACTTTATTGTACAATTACTCACACGGTACTCATCCTGGAGAATCGATGCCATCTTTTGGGCATCTGCTTTTGAGGAAAAAAAGAACTCATAAAAGACGGTGCCGTTTTCCACCTCCTCCAAAGAGCCGGTCATACCAAGATTATATGCAACTGCCGTTGCATTTTCAAATTGATCCGAGGGGATACTGCAGTTTACGCTGTAGAAAGACAATGGGATGTTCCTTTGAAATATGTATCGATATGAGATAGTGGTTAGTTACGGTTAGTGTCGAAAAGAGATGGGTCTACCCCAAGAAGATGTAAAAATAGAACTATTCGGTAAATCCGTACTTTTGCCAACGGAAAAAAGCTCAAAAACAGGGACCAGCAGGGGTTCGACATCTGTTTGAAAGCTGAGCGAACACCTGATCTATACTCCAGAAATCAAATCCGTTTACTCTGTCTTCACCATTTTGGTTACATCAACAAGCTGTTATTGCTGAAAATCCGGACCTTGCTCGGCAATCATGCAGAAAATAGCAAAATTATGAACAATTGTGCTATTATACAGTACCTGTCACGATCAGCGGCAGTGAAAAAAACTCTGTCGGCACAATCTTTCCAGATGGCTACCCGAAAAAAAACGGTATACTATATCAGGCACTTTTTCGTGTTGGTTATAGTATACCTAAAGAACGGGCCTGTGACCACTCAACTCGTAGCACCATCCCTGCGAATCCCGACGTGGCTCTACAACCCTGCAGCAACGGAAATGGTACTGGTCTGCAACAGCAATGATTCGGGAAAACCGAAATCAGCTTTGAACTGATTTTGATTTCTTTATTGCACAGAATTCCCCGCACATGCTGCAGAGTGAAGCATCGCTTGGGGGCAGAGAGTCTCTGTAAGCCTTTGCTTTTTCCGGATCAATACACAGAGAAAGCATCTTCTCCCAATTGAGATCTATCTTGGCACGTGAGAGTTCGTGGTCCTTTTCGATTGCTCCGGGAAGTCCGCGGGCAATATCAGCGGCATGAGCGGCAATTCGGGAAGCGATTACCCCTTCACGAACATCATCCAGTGATGGGAGGCGAAGGTGTTCTGCAGGGGTAACATAGCAGAGAAAATCTGCACCAGCCATTCCTGCCACCGCACCACCGATAGCTCCCGAGATATGGTCATAACCTGGGGAAAGATCGGTTACCAATGGCCCCAGCACATAAAACGGTGCACCGTTGCAGAGTGTTTTCTGAATCTGGATATTAGTTGCAATCTCATGAATGGGGACATGACCCGGACCTTCTACAAAAACGCCCACATTTTTCTCTCTGGCTCTTTTCACCAGCTCTCCAAGCACTATTAGTTCTTCAATCTGAACTCTGTCAGTGGAGTCAAAGATCGCCCCGGGTCTGAAGCCGTCTCCAAGACTCAGCGCAACATCATATTCATAGCACAGCGCAAGAAGTCTGTCGTACTGTTCATAGAGGGGGTTTTCCTTGTTGTTGTGATGAATCCATTCCATAAGGATAGTGCCGCCGCGGCTTGTGGCGCCTGCAAGCCTTTTGACCTCTTTGAAACGTGAGACGGTCTGAGCGGTAACTCCGCAGTGAAGGGTCAGAAAGTCGACCCCCTGTTTGCAGTGGTTTTCTATGACTTCAAACATCTCATCGGCGTTTAATTCAAGAAAGGACTTCTCTTTCTCACGTGCAATAAGAGCCATCTCGTAGATGGGAACCGTACCGACAACAAGGGGACACTCCTTTAAAAGGGTGGAGCGGATAGCGCCCAGGTCACCGGCCGTTGAAAGGTCCATTATTGCATCAGCACCATGCTTAACGGAGAGGTGCATCTTTTTGAGCTCTTCACCGATGTCACTGCGTGAAGATGAGGTGCCGATATTGGCATTGATTTTGATCCTGGTATGATTACCGATAGCCAGTGGTTCAACGGTGCGCAGTCTGTTTTTAACTAAAACAACCGTACCATTGGCCATATGGTTACAAAGTGTTTGAGCTGAGAGGCCCTCCTTTGTGGCCGCAAGCTTTATCTCTTCTGTAATGATACCGGCTTTAGCTTGTTCAACCCTTGTCATAATAGTCTAATACTCCATTGAAGGGGGGTGAAAAATCAGAGAAACGTTCGTAGAAATCCTGGCAGAAGCATTACGAATGTAGTGATAAAATAGATAAAGGGCTCAAAAAAAAGAATAAAAATCAGGGCTCTCACACATTTTGCACACACGGTAAACGGTTCTCTGCCCCCCAGGTGAAAATAATAGGCAATCAAAATCAAATATTTGAATAACCCAAACAGTTTTATCTATATTACATCTTCTTTAAGATAGGGCTTTAAATTGTAGTAAAACAGTTGTATAATAGGTGTATCATTAATTGGCACCAAACAGGAAAACATCATACAAGATAATGACCATTCGCCTCCTTTTTGGGGCGGGTATTTGAGGAGGAGAGAAAATGAAAAAGTTTACAAAAAAACAGCTTGCTCACTTTCAGGAAAAATTGCTTGCTGAAAAACAGAAGGTCCTCGAGGAGATGGATGAGCTGCAGCAAAGTAACCTCAAACAATCCATTTCAGATGCTTCCGGTGAAAACTCTCGCTACAGCTACCATTTGGGTGATGTGGCTTCTATATCATATGGCAGGGAATTTTCCATGGGGCTGGCTGAAAGGCAGCAGAAATATCTCGAGCAAATTGAAGATGCACTGCAGCGAATCGATGATGGGGTGTATGGAATATGCAAAGAAACCGGTGAACTTATCCCTGTAGAGCGTCTTGATGAAGTGCCTGTTGCAAAATACTCCGTTAAAGGCAAAGAGATCGTTGAGAAAAGAAAACGCCAGGGACAAATGTAGCCCCAAATCTTTGTAATATCTCCTGTTCAAGCGTATTTTTCCTCTAGATAACAACCTGGTATCAGAACATAATCAGTTCTGATACCCTCTCTCTTTTTATCCGGCACAGGTTGAGATGATTCTGTCATTCACAATGCCCCTGAAATCATTCTGTCTGTTGCTTGTACTCTCTCATTGCTTGCTTTTCAACAATTCCTTTGCAGATGGCCCCCAACAGGATACCATCACTATAGGATCTTCTGGCACAATTTCTCTCCCGGGCAGAAGAAATCACCCGCTTAATACGATCAGAAATGTACCAGCAGCTTCTTTATCACAAAGAAAAAAGAGCATCAATCAGATCCTCGACTCTCTGGGCTATCTGGAACGGCAGTGGCTGCAAAAGAGTGGAGAACAACTCCTTTATCTGATTCCGGGTAGCCGATACCAGATCGCTGTGATCACCATAGACACTGAAATATTTTCAGATATAGACTTCACTCTGCCATCTCTGCCTATAGCTTTTGATGCTGGGGATGTAAACAGAATGATATCACATATCACCCGCACGATGGCTCAGAACGGGTATCCCTTTGCAAGGGTGATCACCTCTATTGAAAAAAGTGAAGATTTATCAGTTGCAATCCTCTTCACGATAGATCCTGAGCGCTTAACAGCGTTCTCCCATCCACTGCTCAGTGGCGATATCAAAAGAGAGGAGCTCTTTTTTCCTGACATATCATTTGAAACAGGGGAGCTTTTTGATATCAATAAAGTTGATCAGACCGTTACCAGGCTTAGATCCAGACCGTACGTCTCCTCTGTTGAGCTGCTGCCACCGGTTCTTGTGCGTGGTGAAGACAATGTAAACGATTCGATACTTCTGGCTGTTGTACCCCTCGCTATAGAGGAACGGTCCGGGATGAGTCTGCAAGGGACACTGGGGTTCAGGTCCGGAGATTCCCGGAGCGGCATCAACGGGATGTTTGATATTTCACTGATTAATATGTTTAATCGGGGTGAACAGGCCCAGCTTCACTATTACGGTGACAACCGCTGGCAGAGGTTGTTTGCTGATGTAAGGGTGCCCTGGCTTCTGGGCAGCTCTCTGGCTGGTGGAGTGCAGTTGGGCATAGAGATAGAGGAGGCGGGCTATGGACACACATGGGGAAGTCTCTCTTTGGACTCTGAAATCAGTGCTAAGGTGGTGTTGGGAACGGTTATGAATATTTCTGAAACGGTGCCGGCAGATACCGCAGGGCCCTGGACATTTTATGGCGGCGAACTTATCCTCAGATCGGTACCCCAATCATATCAAAAGGGAGTGTCTGCAAAAGAGTTTTTAATCAAAACTGGCAGTGGATTTGCCCGACGTGAAAGAGTCTATTCCCGTACCAGAATGGAGCTCTCAGGGGGGATTCATACCCCCTTTCTCACACGCCATGCAGCTGTCTGCAGGCTCTTTTCAAAGAATCTGTTTACCGATGAACAAGATTTGGCACCAGCGGAGCTTTTCAGGGTAGGGGGGCACAAATCAATACGAGGCTACGCGGAAAATGAATTCGTTTTCAGGTCAGTACTCTATGGACAGGCTGAATATCTGTTATATCTCAACAATAGTGCTCCGGTATATATTTTCATTGATGCAGGCTCGGGGTTTATCAAATCCGGGACTTTTGGCTCTGATGACAGGGTGGATTTTGTGGGATACGGATTGGGGCTGCGGTTCCCTTCAAGAATCGGAACTGCATCAGTTGAGTGGGCCAGGAATATTTCGGATAGCCGCAGTGGCGGCAGGGTACACATTGGAGTTAAAAACCGTTTTTAGTGGGTTTTATATATGGTAATTACTGGTCGGAATTCCGGAGCACCGCTACTTGTTCTGTTAGTGCTACTGACAGTGGTGAATGTGTGCGGATCAGAAGTGTGTTCGCTCACTGATCAGGAGTGGGCGGATCTTAGGAATTCGCAAAAAAGAAGCTTTCTGGGTGAATTTCAGGTCAGTAGTGCTGATGAGGATTGTTTTTGTGTTTATGCCCGGAGGCTTCTGGAGAGCGCAGACAGAAGAGCGCCGCAGACCTTTAAGCTGGATCTGGAAAAAAGAGCTGCGCATGATTTTTCTATGAATCTGCTCTTCTGCCTCTGCCGCATAGATGCTCTCAGGGCCGATTCTGCACTGTTGTCTTTTACCGTTTCTGCGTGGGACGCCAACTCCTCCTCAACCCATGATCTCCTTTCAGGGCTTATTGCTAAAAGGAGATTCTTTCAGGCTGATACACTCTACTCTATACTTGATCAGGCAGGGATGATTGATGTAAATGAGTATCTGAGGTGGGCCATGGTAAAAGGAGTAATGAATCGTTTCTCTGAGGCGTCGGAACTGTATTGCAGAGTCATCATAGCACTGCCGCGCTTATCCTATATCGCCCTGAGCCAGATGGCAAAATACATGGAAGATGCTGACAAGGATACTGTGTCAAATGTTCTTGACCAAGTAGTTGCATCTGTTTTATTGCATCCTCAGGTTGACACTGTGGTTATCAGGGATTGGATGGCTGACTACTGTGCCCGTAAGGGACTTTTTCGCAAGGAACAGCAGATTCTTCTACTGCTTGAAACTTCTGACTCTCCGGTAGGTCACCGACTTTGGAAATCGGCAAAAGACCACTTCTCATCCAGACGTTACAGGCTTGCTGCTGATGCCGGGGTGAAGGCATATGAGCGACTTTCACAGGAGCAGATGCCTACTCAAGCAGCAGCGATTCTTTATCAGTCTTATCTGCAGCTTCTCCACAATGATTCTGCACTCGTATGGCTCAAGCGGGCAGATTTGAATGTTGAGGAACATCAGGTGCAGGCTGCGGCACTCTATCAGCACACCGGACATATGCAAAAGGCGCTCTCTCTGATTGAGACCCTCAAGCCATCCATTGCACGCGATACTCTTATGATCCGGCACCACCTCTATTCCCAAGACCCGCAAAAGGCGTCTCAGGTTGTCAAAAAGTCGGATTCTGAGCTACAACGACACTCCAGAGATGCGCTCCTTTGGTATGCCAGAGCAGCCCTTTTCTCGTTAAACCTCCAGGATGCATCTATGGCACTCGATTCAATTTCCTACTCCTCCTTTTGGCATGGGATGCAGGAGGTTTTGAGTTTACGGTACTGGTTGAGGCGTTTGCGCGATTGGGAAGTTGCTGTGCAGTTGTGGGCCCAATTGCAGTACAAACTATATGTCGGGGATCCGGGAGCTGCTGCAGCTTTGGTTAAAAAGAGTACTGTTGACTCTGAGCTTCTTCAACTTTTCTCAGTTATAATTGCCAAAGAATACATAGCTAATGGGCAGGTATTAAAGGCCCTCGAACTTCTGGGTGGCTTCTCTGAGCAGGAAATGAGTGCTGAATATATGTATTACAAGGCACTGGCTTTAAAAGGGACCGCAAACATAGATGATGCTAAAATACTGCTCCAAAAAATAGTGTTGGAACATCCCATGAGTGTGTATGCACAAAAAGCTCGAATTTTATTGTTGAATATTACACTGTAACCGTGTAATTTCTTATATCATTTTGCTTTGGGATTCTTTCAAGGAGTTGTACATGGCTATTCGTTGGATTAGAAATGTTGTAATAGATGGGGTGAAAAGTACCGTGGAAATACAGATCGGTGAAAATACCATTGGTGATAAATGCTACACCAGAATAGATGAAGAGACTGAAGTGTGGTTTGATAATATCTACGATACCAGAAATGATATCATTGCCCAGGGGTGTGATATACTGAAAAAACGCCTTGAAGGTAAAGATGTAACCTATCCTGACGGACAACAGTATGACTGGAGATAAACTGAATTCGAAAAAATATGCGATCATTCATGGCCATTTCTATCAGCCTCCAAGAGAGAATCCCTGGCTTGATATAATTGAACATCAGGAGTCTGCAGCTCCCTATTCTAACTGGAATGAGTGCATTTATGATCAGTGCTATAGACCCAATGCCTATTCCCGTCTCCTTGACAGCAAGGGGAGGATAAGCGGAATACACAATAATTATCAGAATATTAGCTTTAACTTTGGCCCTACGCTCTATACATGGCTTGAAAAGTACCACCCTGTAACCTTAAAGCGCATCGTCGCTGCAGATCAGCAGAGCGTTGAACATTTTGGCGGCCACGGTAATGCTATAGCTCAGGTTTATAATCATATTATCATGCCGCTTGCATCAAAACGTGATCAGCTCACACAGATCCGTTGGGCAAAGTATCATTTCAGAAAACATTTTGGGCGCGATCCGGAAGGTATATGGCTTGGCGAAACTGCTATTAACATGGAAACTGCACTATTTCTGATTGAGGAGAGTATCAAGTTTGTTATATTGTCACCCAATCAGGCAGAACAGTTCAGACATTTTGATAGTGATAACTGGAGCCATGTTGCAGATAGCGGTATCGATATCAGAAGACCGTACCGGTTATTCCCAAAAACCCAATCCGGATCTGCTCTGCCGGGTCATCTGGATGTGTTCTTTTTTGATGAAGGGCTCTCAAAGGAGATCAGTTTTAATGATCTGCTTACCAACGCATCGCTCTTGGGAGAAAGGATCGATTCCTGTTATGATGTGCATTCACAGAATCCCCAACTGGTAACAATCGCAACTGATGGCGAAACTTTTGGACACCATAAACCGTTTGGTGATATGTGTCTTGCCTATTTTTTCAACTATATTGCACCTCAGCTGGGCATAGAGCCGGTAAACTTTGCTTATTATCTTTCGGTTAATCCACCTGAACATGAGGTCTGCCTGAAAAACTCCTTTGGTGAGGGTACTGCATGGAGTTGTGCTCATGGCGTTGGAAGATGGACAAGAGATTGTGGTTGTCAAACCGGCGGAGAACCTTCATGGCATCAGAACTGGCGAAAGCCACTGCGGGATGCTCTCAATTATGTTAAGAGTGAGCTTGACAGGGACTTTGAAGCGCTGCTCTCTGAGATTACCAGTGATCCATGGAAACTTAGAGATGACTATATTGCTGTTTTGGGGCACGAATCGAAAACAGCTAAAAAACGGTTCCTGAAGGAGGCCTTAGGCGAAGAGGAGTTGGAAGATCGTTCGTTGTGGCAGGTAATCAGAGTTCTGGAAGCTCAGAAATATATGCTGTTCTCTTTTACCTCTTGTGGATGGTTTTTCTCTGATATCAGTGGTATAGAAACAATACAGAACCTCGCTTATGCCTGCAGAGCTATTCAGCTTGGAATTACCCATGAGAGAAAAGAGCAGGTGATGGAGCAGTTTATGGCAATGCTTCAGGGTGCTCCGTCAAATGTAAAACAATTAACTGGCAGAGCTATTTTTGAACGCCACATTCTTCCCTTCTATAACCATGAACAGTTACTTGCCTTTACCGTCTCTGTTCAACAGATGCTTGAAATGAAGAAAATCTCAACTTATAATAAGTCAGCCTACACTTTTGATGTCCGCTCTCTAAGGTTACTGAATGTTTTAAAAGTAAATTATGTGCTGACATCGGTTGACCTTGAAAACAGTTCAAGTGGAGAGAAAAGTTCCTGGATGGTGCTGATTTCATGTTGTAATGACAACGATCTCAAAGGATGGGTTCTGTCTTCAGAGAAAAGTGCCCTCTCTGAAGAAACTTTTAAACCGGAGTTGTGGATGGCTCATGAAGACGCTGTCTCTTTTACCCTCCATGACACATTCTTCACATGTAGAGAAGAGCTGTTCGATTTTTTTCAGCAGAAAATGGTTACAGATACCTACGAGCGCTTTGAGGCCTGGTACAGCAAAAATGTTAACAGCATGAACTATTTGTCTGGTCTCGATATTTCGCTTCCTCCCTATTTGGCTGCACCTTTAGGATTTGTACTTCAAAAAAGATGGAACACTCTGCTCGGGCAGCTCCATTCAACATCTGATGAAGGTGCTGTTTTTACAGAGCTGGTTGAAATTAACAGTTTAATCAAAAAATATGCAATTGAGGTGGATTACAATCTGTGCGCAACAACTCTTCAGGAAACCATTATAAAGGAGCTGATAAGCTTAAGCAAATCGCTTACCATAAGGAAATGTGAACGTCTTACCTGTATGATGGATATTGTTGACCGGTTTTCTATTCCAGTTGTAAAAAGTAAGCTTGAAGACCTGTTTTCACTCCATATAAGCGGGCCAATTTCTGCATTGTATAACAGTTATGTTGAACAAAATGACGATCAACCAAAATCAAACGAACTGCTTTTGAGTCTGTTGAGCTTTGCTGGAAGAATGAATTTTAGCACTGAAGGATTTCGGGTATAGGGGTGTGTGGCGGACAGACTCGTAGTGCAGCAATTCTACGGGTAGATTTTTGGGGGCGCCAAAAAGGCAACCCCCCCGTCTCTTTTCTTGCTTTCACCTCAAGCCTTAGATATTTTCACTATAGATACCGAGAAATCCTTAGCAGGAACACATAATGATCGAAAATAATATGATATTCTGGCTCATACAGGCATTTATTCTCTTACTGGGTATTGCTGTTGGGCACAGTTTTCTCTTGTTAAGAATGCGGAAAGAAGAAAACAGAAAACGGGAACTGGAATTGTCGTTGCTGGAAAAAAGAGCAAGTATCCTCAAAGACAGGAAAAAGATCGCTCATGATCTTGAGGAAGTGCTCTATAAAGCAAAGGTTCAACAGGAAATTGATGATATGATCTAACCGCTGTTTCTGTGTTAACTCTTTTAATATTGCTTGGGGGAGTTGGTGCCGGTATTTCTACTTTTTGATACTGGGGCATCGTAGTAAAAAACCTTCTCAGTGCTCTCTCTACCATCGTTTTTTGCCGGCTGATTTGAGTCTGCGCTACCGCCTTGCTGAGTAAACTGATCCGACAAATCGTTGAATTCACTGTCTGATATGTCGAGATCGAGGTCAATTTGATTTAGCGTCTTGTCATATACCTGGTTAAGTGACTCTTTTATCTGCTTGTCAAATTGGCGTGCAAATACCTTTACTCTGTCAATGTTCGTATTGTCATTGAAAATAATCGCCAGAAAAGTGTTGTCATCCACATTTGAGATATAGATATGTTTGTTTTTGCCCTGATGGTACATCGTACAAAACTCTTTTTCACCCACTAAATGGGCTATGGCAAGTGTTGATGAGCTGTTTCCCGCTATTAATGCTGAAAGTGCTACGATATCTGATGCAACCTGTTGGCCCCGATGGGTGAGAAGGCGACCATCTTTGTTGATTAACACAGCAAGTAAAAGATTCGCCTTCTTTACCAGTGGATCCAGGGTATTGTTTAAAAGATCAATGTCTTCGGGAAATAATATCATGTCCTGCATCAGGGGTTACCTTTGAATAATTTATTAATAAAGCCCTTTTGTTGCTGTTTGCTGAGCTTTGGGTTTACAGGCTTCTTGATAGGCTTGCGTTGCTTCTGTTTATCTACGTTGGTAAAGAAAAACTCGTCCTCTGTTTCATCTGATATCCCCTGCGAATGGGGCGCAGAGTCAGTGTTCTTAGGCACCTCGACGTAAAAAGTGTCTTCGTCAGAATCTAAAACTGGCTTTTGGGGAGCATCGCTGGGTTTGGGTTGAGGCACCTCTTCGGAGGATGCACCTCTTGATTTGCGCTGCTTTTCTTCGATCTCCTTTTGATATTTTTCTATCTCAAGGTCAAGGTCACTCTTTCCTGGGTTTTCAAGTGGTGGCTCCGGATTATCAAATGGGTTGGATGGCGCTTCTGTTGTTGAGTCCTGTACTTCATGTATCATTGGTTCGAAATTGATACTTTCGTAATCCTCCGGGAGTTTTGGTTGCTGCGGAGTCTGCTGACCCATGGTTATGTTATGATGTTCAAGTCCAGGTATCTGTTGGGTATAAGGACTGTCAGTTTCAGATTGGAGTGGGGAAGTTTCAGGATCACTTTCGTCCAATGAATAAATATTTATATCATTTTCGTACTGAAGATTTTCGGTCTGAAACTCCCTCGGTTCATTGATATCATATAACGGTTGTTGAGCACCAAATTGAAATTGCTGATCTCCGGGTTGTTGAAACTGAAGGTAATCGGGTTCATGCGATTGCAGACTTCCCGGCTGAAACTGCTGTGCCGCTGGTTGTTGAAACTGCTCTGGCTGCTGCTGTACCGGAGGCTGCTGCTGTACCGGAGGCTGCTGCTGTACCGGAGGCTGCTGCTGTACCGGAGGCTGCTGCTGTACCGGAGGCTGCTGCTGTACCGGA
>SKJJ01000215.1 GCA_007115975.1 Chitinispirillum sp. | reverse complement strand
GGGTTACTGTTTTTCTTGAATTGCTGGGGAACAGTGACAGGGTAATTACAAAGAAAAGAGATTAGTGTTCAATAGTTTTTAAAGTAGTACCAATTTAACAATTTTTTAGGGGGGTATCATGGTGTGTTTAAAGAAAACAGTTGGGATTGTCGTTCTGGTTGCTGTTTCAACCCTGTTTGCAGATGTCGTTGTCGATGACATGCAATCTACTCGTAACAGGACTTTGGCCGATGGAATTGCTTATTCAATAACTGGTGATCATGAGCTTGAGGTCCCACCTCCACCACTTCCAGGTGGTTCCAGTTGGAGTTACTACGATCTTGCTGATGATGGAAAGGGTGAGACCGGTCAGGTTGCCCGTGTAAAAGGAACCATTGGCGATCATGCTAATTTCCCTGTCATGGGCTGGGGTTGTCATATAGTATGGCCCTCAGATACTTTGGATTTATCCCAAACGGTTACTCATTTTGCTTTTCGGGCAAGGGGTGTTGGCAGCTGGCGTTTCAAGTTTGATAACAGAGTGGCAGATCAGATCACTCTGGATATCGGAAGAAATCTTGGACAGGTGGCTTGGAGAATGCCTCTTGTCGGACTTGATCCAAACGAATGGCAGTGGTTCGTTCTTCCTGTGAGCAGCTTCGATGCCAATGTGGGTGCTTTTCGTGAAGCAAAGGCTGCGGCCGGAATAACAAAGCTGGATATGATGACGGGTGTGTATAAGGTGGCATGGCAGACTGATGGGTATACAGCTGAGGATGCCGGAGAAGAAGTTTTTCTTGATGTGTTGGATTTTGTACTGGTCGGTTCCATAACCCAAATCGGTGCTTCCACAACACAGCCAGATGCCGAAACCTCTGCGGCAATACAGAGCAACCTTACCTCCATCTCAAACCCCTTTCGCCAAGCACCTTCATTATCAAACGTAACCGGTAACATTGAAAACGCTGGTGTATATCTTCTCAATGGAAGAAATGTAGGTGTTTATGGAGAGATGAAGAGAACCAACCAGTTGCCCAGCTACTATATTTTGAAGTTTGGCGACAATGTTCAGCTTAGAAATATCGAGATAAACAGATAATTTTTTCCGTAATAATTTGAGTTGAGAGGTGATATGAATCAGTACCTGAAGTGTAAATCCAGATTGTTTTTTTTGCTGGTAGTTGCTTGTATGTTAGTTAACCCAGCGATTGCTGATGTATTAGTTGACAATATGGAGGGGCCCAGACAAAATCAATCTCTAGCACAGGGGTACTGGTTTCTATACCTCGATACCAGAACGCACGAAACGGGCAACACCCGCCTGATCTATCCTACCGATTACAATTTCAGATTTTATCCGCAGGGTTATAACAGTGGCCATAGTGCAAGAATTCATGCTGTTCTGGGTGGTGGCTATCGATCCCCCTTTCTTGGTATCGGTCTGAATCTTGACCAATACAGAGGGTGGTATGATTTTTCAGAAGCCACAATGATCGAATTTTGGGCAAGGGGCAAAGGAAGTTTCAGGTTACGGTTGCGTGACTCAATAAGTGTACAGCACACACCAGAGAAGAATCTCCAAAGGCAGTTCTACGTTTGCGATGAATGGAAACTGTACCAGTTTGAATTCAGTGAGTTCGTCTATGATGATGATTCTCATTTGGCCCAGCTTGGTAAAACCAACAAGGAAATCTTAAAGGCTATCGGTACAATAATATTCGCATCAGCATCCTACCAGGACCGTGATGCAGGGGTAGAAATTGATCTGCAGATCGATAATATCGTGGTGCGTGGGATCGACAGCATCGGGGCCGTAAGCAATAATGCCCCCAAATTTGTAGATAGTCGCGATAATAGAACTGTTGTCGAAATGCCCGGCCCATACATGCCTGCAGAACACAGAATGAATGAATATGATTTTTTTGAGTAGAAAAATATTTGGGCCCGTAACTGAATTCACATGTAACATTTAGGGAAATTAAGATGAAATATCCAAAACTTTTTTTAATCTCGTTTATCCTTTTGGTCATATCTTTTACCACTGTTTCCAATGCAACAGAATCGGTATTGGAAGATGGTGATCCCGCAATTGAACAGAGTTTGCCAGCGGTTTCGCAGGAGGCAGACCTTGTCGAAGCAGCCACTTCAAAACCTGAACTGTTGTACGACGCAACCAGCACCGATTATATAGTGATCATAGGTTATCTTTTGTTGACTTTTGCCCTCGGCTATTCTTTCAGAAAATTCAATAAAAATTCCAATGACTATTTCAGGGGAGGTAACAGAGCTGTCTGGTGGATGGTGGGATCAAGTTCCTTTATGACCGCATTCAGTGCCTGGACCTTCACCGGAGCTGCCTCTCAGGCCTATCAGTCCGGTTTTAGTATTGCCGTAATCTTTATCGCCAATACAATAGGATTTACCATTAATGCACTCTTTTTAGCTGGTTGGTACCGTCAGACACGTGCAACCACTCTGCCCGAAATTTTGAGAAAAAGATTTAATATCCCTACTCAGCAGTTTTATGCATGGGTCGGTGTTATCTTCTCCTATTTGATGGCCGGCCTGCATTTGTGGGGAATCTCCATCTTCACCTCAACTCTGTTTGGCTTTGATATAACAACCATTATTGTGATATTAGGTATCTCTGTTGTACTCTACTCAACAATTGGCGGAAATTTCAGTGTTTTAGCAACCGATTTTGTTCAAACCCTGATTCTTATTCCCCTGACACTTGTTACTACAATTCTTGCCTTAAAGTACATAGGAGGCTTTTCAGGTTTCTTCTCGGAAATACATGCCCAGGGACTCCAGAATCATCTTAGGATAGTGGAGGTCGGACCGGCTGCCACATTTACCGTCATCTATATTCTTGCGGTGGGATTAAAGCAGATAATGGTGTATAACGGCCTTAATGATGCACCAAAATACTTTAGCGTAAAAGATGGCACCGATGCGAGAAAAGCTGCCGCCTTAGCCGGTTGTCTCATGTTTCTTGGTGCAATGTTCTGGTTTATTCCCCCAATTGTCGCTAAATTAAGGTTCTCACATATAGTTGATAATGTAGCGTTGGCCAATCCCGCTGACTCTGCATACGCTGTCGCCGCTCTTCAGCTGCTTCCTCCAGGAGTGGTTGGTCTCCTGGCCGTTGCCATGTTCTCTGCCACCTCCAGCTCAATGGATTCAAGTCTTAATCGCAACTCCGCTATATTTACCCGTGACATCGTTAAAGGGCTTCTTTTCAAAAATATCACCGAGAAAAGCCAGTTTATAATCGGGCAGATTTTCACTCTGATTTCGGGTGTTATTGTAATCAGCCTTGCTCTTTACTTCGCTAATGCAAGTGGCAGGGGGATCTTTGAAATGATGATGAGAATAGGCGGTTTGGTGGCAATACCCAAACTGGTACCGCTGTTATGGGGCCTTTTTGTTAAACGTTCTCCACACTGGGTCGCCCTGGCATCAATGTCTGCCGGTTTTGCAATGTCGGTTGCAGCCATGATCAATGGGTGGGCTTTTCCACGAATTATTTTCAGTAATTTTGCTATAGGTACCTTTGTCTTCTTTGCCTCCACGTTGCTCTTTCCCGCAAAAGGTGAGTATAAAAAACGTGTTGATGAGTTTTTCAAGGTGATGCGAACTCCCGTTGATTTTGAAAAGGAAGTTGGTGGTGCCATTGATACCATGCAACTGCACATTATCGGCAGAGCTGCGGTGATAATGTCGGTGGCAATTGCACTGTTAATATTTATTGCAGGTATAGAAAACCTATTCTCCGTTATGTTTATTTCAGGATTTATTGGTATCATCGGTGTAGTGTTCCTGGTGAATGCTAAAAAAATCCAAAAAAAGCAGGATGCACTGTTAAAAACTGCTGATGTGAAAAAAGACGGTGAAGTTGTAGCTGAAAAAGAAGAACATACTGTTTAAAATTAGAGAGTTTTGATATGATTAGATGTAAAATTAAAGGCCTTGCAATTGTATCCTTCTTACTTATCTGCAACTTTGTAACCACAAATGCAGGAGTCTGGGAATCAAAACTCTATCCTTCGGGTGAATCCGGCTACACCAGGGCTGTGGTGATCAAAGACTCCCTGGAGTATAGATTACCCGATTTTTCCTATGCTGGTTACCAAAGAGGCGAACAGCAGATTCCTCATGTTTCGGTTTCTGCTGTTCTTGAGCCTGTGTCTGGTTGTAACTCTGAGCAGATAAACAGAGCTATAAGAAGATTGTCCCGCAGAAGAAAAGATGAAAATGGCTTTCGGGGAGCGATACTTCTTTCACAAGGAATGTATGAAATCACTGACGAAATAAATATCTATAGCTCAGGCATTGTCTTGCGGGGAGAAGGACCCGACAAGACTTTCTTGTACGTTAATTCTACCCGGTTCGCTCGCAAAAGTGCAGTTAAGGCTGTGGGGCCCCAGTCGAGTGACTGGTCAAATTACCCAAGGGGTGAACGGGCAATTCCCATGGTCGCCGATGCCGATGATCAGGCAACCTCTGTTGTTGTCGAATCACGCCACAGGCTAAGTGTTGGTGATGATATTATAATTCGTCAAAGATCATCGGTTGAGTTCTCCAAAGCCCATGGGGGTGATGGAAGAAGGCTCTGGCCCGCCTCAAACGATAATGTCGCCCCTAAGTTTGCCCGTACCATAACAGCTGTTGCAGGTGACACTATCTATTTTGATGAGCCTATTCGCTACCCGCTGAAAACTAAATACGGGGCATTTGTCTTTAAAGCTGAATTTTTGACAAACGTAGGAATAGAAAACCTGGCAATTGGCTTTGTTGAAGGGCTTGATACCAAAAACGGCGGAACCACCCATCGTGCTACTGCCATTATGTTCTCAGATGTTAAAGACGGCTGGATAAGAGGTGTGCACAGTTTTAAAAGAGATGACAATAGTGTGCATTTGCAAAGCTACGGTTTTGCATTCAGGGCCTGTAAATCCATTACCGTTGAGGATTGTATTCTAAGAGATCCACAAAATAAAAATGTCGGCGGTAACGGCTACCTCTATAATCCGGTCATGAGTGATGGGATTCTTTTCAAAAACTGTGAAGCTCATAATGGAAGACATAACTTTACATTTGTGTACCCAAGCAGTGGAAACGTTGTTACCGGCTGTTATTCGACCAATTCAAGATCCGATCTTCACCAGTATCTGGCTTCTGAAAATCTCTTTGACAATATGACCATTAAGGGGGATTCTATTACAGCCGGCAACCGGGATGACAAAAGTCAGGGTGCATGGTGGACATCAACTAAAACGGTCTTCTGGAACATCATGGGATCCGGTGCAATTTACCTCAATTCCTATGACCGGGGCTACGCTATTGGTGTTGAACCAGGCATAAGAGTGGGCAAGGGACCGGTTAATCTGCTCCAGGATTTCGCTGACACCTACCATACCGACAGGCAGTGGATAGAGCGCAAAATTCAAGGTGAACTGAAACCGTATTCCCTGTATGAAGCCCAACTTCAACAGAGATTGAAAAGCTTGGCTGAATAGACCGTTCTTAGTGGGCACTTAATTGGTGCCTACCAGCCCAATGGTGTGCTCACACTGAGCGTCTCTATAGACGAATCGGGACAGTCAAAACGTTTCTCTTCTCTGAAAAAATGTAGGAAAACTTCCATACGGCCAATCAAAAATCCTTCCACCCCTGCCTGAGTTGCACCATACTAAATAATCAACAATCAACCGCATGGCCATCTTTATAAATAGATAACTAGTTACCCGATTAGACATTGCTCAAGCGATCTCAGCAGGATCAGGATTACAAACTGAAAATCACACTAAATATATTGGTGAAAACTGCGGTTATAGTGTAATTTATATATATACCTACTATTACCACGTAAATGAGCCGATACAAAATAGCAATAGATGGCTTTTTCTTCTGTCTGGGAGGGATAAGTATGATCTCTGAAAAATGTATGAAAACAGTAACTTGTGCCATTTTTTTGGCAGTAATAGTCGCCTCTGGTCAACCCGGAGGTTCTACCGTTATTCAGTTCTTCAACCCCTGGCCGGAAAGCTCACCCAAAATTATTGAGAGCGGTGACCCTGAGAACCCCCGCCAGATGGAATTCTCGGATGGATACGATGGTTGGTTTAACCGTACGGTTTCAGGTGAAACTGATTTTATGTTCACCGACTTTTTTGAAAATCATTTTTACACCTCGACTACCGGGGATTTTATTAATCTCTCCGATTCCATGGCTCTATATGATACTCTCTGGGTAATACCACGCGAAGGTGCTCCTCTGATATCAGGAACAGTTCCCGCGTTGCGCGGGGAGAGTCGCTTTCGGGCGCTCACTGCTCTTATTCGGGACTGGAAAGAAGACCATGCTTTTGGCTTTTTCGGTCGTCCAGAAGACAGGGGTGACGGACGCTTGGAAAAAGGTATGGTGCAGGACACTCTTGGTGAAGGCGGAAAACTGCTGAAGGGGCAAGGGAACTTTGAGTCAGACAGCCTT
>SKJJ01000050.1 GCA_007115975.1 Chitinispirillum sp. | reverse complement strand
TCCTCCATGCTCGCTTCACTCGGTGCCACGTTTATAACGCTGCGCGGACTTCGCTTTTTGAGGGCACTGGACAATCGGAATTGTCCACATTCCGTCCCCCCTGGCGCGTTTTGCTCAGCAGTAGTTGTTGTGGGTACTGGTTTTTTCATTCATCTGAAAAACTGTGAAAAAGAGGAACGGCACAAAGCCAAATCTCGAATCCCTTCCCTACCCGGCAGTACAAATTCTCAATTCTCAATTCTCAAAACCCGTTCAGCTGTGAAAAACCTGAATCCCGGTGAAATCCTTATCGACACCTTTCGCCAGGTATTTTTCGCACCGTGCCAGCAGGTATACTGCAGCTTTATCGTCGGGGCTTATCTGCAGTACCTGGAAGAAGTGCTCTCTCGCATCACTCAGTGCTCCCTGTTTGTAAGCGTATACACCCTGTTCGAACGTACCTTTGGTGCTGCATTTCATCTGAAAGTCCTTATTGTCAAGTCCGTTTAGGACTTCCACAAGCTCCGTAGGCCTAGTTTTCCCTCTTATCTGAACAGTGTCAAGTGCTCTGAAGTTGAACTTGGACGGATCGGTGCATTTAGTAATAGTGTCTATAGATGTAATGATTGATGCTCCGTACAGTTTGGTAAGATTTTCCATTCTGGAAGCCATGTTAACGCTGTCCGATATTACCGTGGTATCCATTCGCTCTATACTGCCTATTGTTCCAAGCATGAGATTGCCGTACTGAACTCCTATACCAATAGCTACCGGTTGTTCAGCTCCCTTTAGCATGGTGTTGTTAAAGTCTGTAAGGTGCTGCTGCATTTCGATGGCCGCCTTAATTGCATAATCCGGCGCTTCTGCAAAGAGGGCCATGACTGCATCGCCGATGTATTTGTCAATAAAGCCGTGGTTGTTGATAATTGCAGGAGCGGTGAACTGCAGATAGTTATTAAGGAAAAGAAAGATCTCCCGCGAAGGAGCATGCTCAGACATGGTGGTGAACCGGCGGATATCCGCAAACAGAACACTCATGTTCTTCTCCGTATAATCACCCAAATCTATTTCGGTTATGGCGGATTTCCTGAGGTGGAAGAGAAACTCCTCGGGAACAAAACGGGCAAGGGCTGTATTGGTATTCTTGATATCTTCAGAGAGCTTTTCGATATTTTTTTGGGCTGCAGCACTTCGCTTTGAAAGCAGAACGGATTGAGTGAAAAGAAAGAAGAATATTGATAGCGGTAAAACATTAAGCGGTAATGACAAAAGCCTTCTGTCGAACAAAATGTCATTGATACCTGCTGCAAATATCACGGTAAATCCTATCAAAATAAGGCTAACTCCCTCAAACTTCTCTCTTACAGCTTTGAAAATTAAAAAGAGCGTAAATAGTAGAGAAGCTAAAGCCGAAAGCTGCATGAAACCAATCATTTTTTCACCGGTAGCAGGGGAGCCAAACAGTACTACAACAAATTGAAACAACAATAAAGGGATCAGAAACTTGATCAATGTAAGGGAAACAGCAGCTTTGATAACAAAAAGTTCTTTGACAAAAAGAATAAAAAAGGCGCATATCAGATAGATACTGCCAGTGGTAAAAAAGATCATCACCTTAATGGGAAGGTCATCAAAGATGTACATAAAATACCGCTCACCCATAAACAGTGTTCGTAAACCGACAGAAAGACAGGTAAGGAAAAAAAACAGATGTACCAGTTCTCTTTTTTTGTTGAGGTAGATAATAAGGTACTGAAAAGCAATAATCATAATGGCCCCAAAGATGAAGAACTCAAGAGTGAGCAGACGTTCTCTGGTGCCGGTAATTGCTTGTGATGTGCCGAAATAGGGGGGCTCACGCAGACCACTTCGTATCAGATCGAAATTGGCAACATGAAAAACAAGATCGATAATGCCGCGCTGGTGGTTGAAGTAGACTGTTTTTGGCTTGAAGTGAGAACTTGTTTCTTCTGCACTTTGCCCCAATATTCCTGCACTGCTTATCGCTTTTCCATTTACAAAAAGTGTATAAGCGCTGTTTACGGCGGGGATTTTCATGCCGAAAACAGTGTTGTCTTGCTTGTCGACCACTATTCTCAAATGATACGAAGCGTAGCCGAAACTGGAGAGATTTTCATTATCTATTGAGTAATTCATCCAGTCATCGGGAACCTGAACCATGATGTAGGAAGAATCAGGTCTTTCAACCGGATCGATGTATCTCATCCAGTAAAATTTCCACTCACCGCTAAGCGCAAGTGGTTTGTTGTGTGCAGATAAATCAACGCCCCTAAGATCAAGGATGCCGTTGTCTATGCCTGGAAGTTTGGCTGACCACACCTGTAAGGGGACGAGGATAAGAAAAGATATATATGTTAGTTTTTTCATAAGCTATGAAATAAGTATACAATAGAGATGAAAAAATTTCAATGCAGAGAGTTACTTTCTGCCATTGATACACTGATGGTTAGCTTGGGTTTGGCGGTGTATGATCTAAGTCATTGATTTTAAACACTTGTTTTCGATAGACACTACATAGTTCCTTTGGGTTTGGTAGCAAGAACGTTACGTGATTTTTGGTAGTGTGTGCCAATCAATTTACGGTTTGCTGAAAATCTAACCTTGAACCTTATATGGTTCTCCTGCGGTCGTTTGGCATGCACAAAGCGTAAAAAGTGGTGGTCCCCCCCCTAGCGATAGAGTATCGGTTGTAATGGGGTGTGTCCAGGTGGTGCAGTCTACTCTATTTGAGAAGATAATGTATAAGCAGAAAAAGTACAGGGGCCGCTAGTCCGGCATGTACAAGAAGATCTCTGAGGAAAAGGTTTTTTGATCTTAAATTCATAAAATCAGTGACACGTTTTATGATTATGATCAGATCCTCAAGCTTGTAGGGAACACTGATAATCTCAATAATCCCGTCATCGAGGTAGGCGTAGGCGCTCACATCCCTGTTGCCCCTTGAGAAGATAAGTACTCCGGGGGTGCGGTGTGCCATCTTGAAGAACTGCACAAGTCTGTGGGGGTACCGGGGGAGCATATCTGCATCGACCAGGAACAGGGAATGGCGGTGCACAAAGAACAGGCGCATCGCATCATTTCTGTTTGCTGCGCAGTCTACGGTATAACCAAGTTTTGGAAGAAGGGTGTTAAGGGCATAGCGCAAAGAGATGTCTTTGGTGATTATAATGCAACGGGGCTTTGCAACGTTTCTGGAGGTCATACTGCTTTTTCCGAATTGTCGGGTTGGCTCTTCTTTGATTCGATGGCGGGGCTGTCCTGATGGTACAATTTCCTCTTGTTCTCAAGGGAGAGGTGCTGCATCTCACGGATAAGCTCTTTAAGCGACCTGTTTCGGTTTTTTACTTTCAGGGATCCGTTTTTGTAAATCTCAAGCATTGCCAGTCTGGAATTTTTCTCTGCTGTTACCAAAAAAACCGGCCCCTTAACACTATAGGCGAGCTGCTCTGCCTTGGCTAAGTCCTCTTTATGGTGCTCTGCACTGCTTCGTATAACAGCTGCATGGAGATGATCGCTGATACGTCGTGGCACATTCTCAGTTATGGGGAAAAATACCACATCCCCCCGTCGTTCCCGTTCAAGTACATGTGATAAAATACCCTCCTTATCGATAATTCCAATTACAGAAGCCCTTTTGTAGCCTGAGTAGCGGGAGGAACTCAATCCAAGGGCTTTTTTGAATCTGCCCCCAAAACCAAGTCGGTTAAGGAGCAGGATCAGCGGCAGGGTAAGGTAGAGCAAAAATGGTATGACCGCATATGGTGGCAAAAACAGAAGTAAAACAGCTCCGCTACAGAGGGTCAACGCTGTTATTGAGAGTATGAGCGATGACTGAAAATGGTCAAATCCCTTAAACATGAATCGGTGGTGCATATGGGAATTGTCTGCTGCACTCATGCTCCTGATTCTCTGAAAAATAGTTTTGTGGCTGTCCTTTGCACGGTAATATCGGCGCACCATGGAGACAAAGACCTCTACTATCGGTACACCGGCAATAAGGGGCATAATGAATACCGTGCGTTCTGCAGTGACCTCTCTGGCGAGGTGCAAAGAGATCACGGCAACCATCGCTCCCAGAAAAAGAGAACCGGTATCACCCATAAATACTTTTGCCGGGGGCATATTGAAGATAAGAAAACCAGCAACAGAACCTGCAAGTATAAGACAGAGGATTAAAATGGAGATGTTGGCGCCAATACCTGCTATCAAACCTAAAGACAGAATAGCTATAAGAGATATCCCCCCTGCAAGCCCGTCAATTCCATCGATTATGTTAAATGCATTTATCAGCCCCAAAATCCAAAACACTGCAATTATCTGGCTAAACCACTCCGGTATTGTAAACAGATTAAAAACAGAAAGTGCCCCGGGGTGAAGGTTAAAAAGATATACCGTTCCAAGGGCAAGAAGAACTTCCGCAGCTATCTTGTGCCTTACCCGCAAGTCAAAAAATACGCTGTCATCAAGAAAACCAAAAAAACCAATTACACCGGCTGCTGTAAAAAGAACGCCTGCCATTTTTGTACTGATTGCCGGAAAAGAGCCGATCGCTTCAGGCAGTATATACCATAGAGACAGGGCTGCCAGAAATGATACAATGATAGCAGTGCCACCAATACGTGGTATGGGTTTAGAGTGAACCTTGCGGTTATCGGGGCTGTCGCTGAAATAACTAATAATGGAGAGTTTTAGAAAAAAACGCAAAAGAGTAAAGGACAGAAAAGCTGAAGCGGTGAGAAACAGTACCGATTCTATGAAGAAATGTATATGCATTTATAGCCTGCCGATTCTTATCGTATTTTATAATCCGGAATTACGTGAATTATACCATAGTACTACCCGATTGTCCACCCTGTTTCACTCTTTCTGTTTACAAAAAGTTTCACTTGAAAAAAGAAAATTGCGTGACTTTTTTTATTAATATACTATATTAATTAGACGATTTTGTAAATTAAATAAAACCCTGAGGAGCACTCGGATTGTATAAAGCCCTGACGTACAGGAGCAATTTAATGTGAACATTACTAAAAATTACACTCCAGTCCCAATGATTTGCAAAAGTTTCTGGTGTCAGAGGTATTATTTATACTGTCAGTTACACCATTTTTTCCAGAAAAAGGGGGAACAGTACCAATGAACCAGCATTTAACGGGTGTCGCCAGTTCAGTGTCTGCTCACTGCAATTATGAACCTTTTGACACTATCGGTTTTGCCATCGAACACGGAATCAGAGCTATCCAGCTCTATCTTGACCAAGACCTGATGAGCTCACCATCTAAAATCGATGAAATCGCCCAGGTCACCATGAATGAAGGTATCACCGTGATCTGTCACTCACCAGAGGCCTTCAATACAAAAACGGTAGCTGATCAAATAATCAGAGGCGTTAACCGACTCCTGTGCTACCAGAAAGAGCGACGCCTGGTTGTCCATTTTGACCAGGATGTCTCTTTTCAAGCAATGTTTGAATTATCCAGCACACTAAACAAAAAAGGCATTACCCCACTTTTAGAAAATAGCTACAAACCCGACCAGGAGACGCTCCTCCTCGATTGTTTCACCAAGTTTAACGCTCTCTTTTCTATGGCGCAAAATCAAAATCTGACCATTGTGCCGGTTATCGATATACCGCGCCTTTTTGTCGCTGAAATTATTGAACGGTACGACTCACTCCTTCTGACAAAAATTTTGTTGAATACCCTTGCAAACCACGGAATACAACCCGTTTTGCATCTTATCGATTTCACCGATTACAATCAAAAAAGAGACTCCTGGTGCGCTGTGGGAAAAGGTGTTATGCCCTATACCGAGATCTTCTCTTTTCTGGAGACTATAGGTATACAACCCTTACTTTCTATACTGGAACTGGAAAAAAAAGAGCATGTGATTGAGAGCTTTGAGTGGCTGGCAAACCGGTAGCTACTCACCCCAATGGTGCTGGTCCCATGATGCATTTACTGCTCAGAGGTGTCGGTCCAAAGGGATCTCACCACACGCATTGATGGCAAAGTGCCCAAAGGGGGAGGGCAAAAAGGTGACAGGGTGGAAAACCGCTGGTGCCTGGCAGTGGGAAAACTATTGGAACCTCCTGATGTGGGTCACTAAATGAGATCCCTTGCGATTCTATCTGCAAAAAGACGACCTCTGTCAGTCAGCGCCCACCGGTTATCTTTTTGAAAAATCATGCCACCGGATAGGTAGTTGTCCAGAATCATCGATCGAGTTTTATTTACAAACTGATCTCCTACTCGTGCAAAATAGTCAGTCTCATCGATCCCCTCTGATCTTCGCAGCCCCAGAAAAATCATCTCTGCTGAGAGCTCTTGCCTGCCTATCTCTTCAGTTAGTGTTATGGGTAAAGTGCCGCTGCTGATTTTGGTGATGTACTCATCTACATCCGCACCATTGCTCCATCGAAAAGGATGCAGATAGGAGTGTGCCGAAGGACCTAGTCCGATATAGGGCGAGTGATTCCAGTAGGCGCTATTGTGAACCGAGCGGTGCCCTTTTAGAGAATAGTTGGAGATCTCATACTGCTCCATTGCGTACTCCCGGCATATGTTGCCAATAAATTCATACATTCTTACCGCAAGCTCTTCGGAAGGGACCGGCAGAAGGGTTTGATGCCGCCCAAATGGTGTGGCCCTGCTTAACGTGAGCTCATAGGCTGAAAGATGATGAATTGAACCGGTTGACAAAATGGCCCTCAATGTCTTCTCAAGTGACTCAGGTGTCTGGCCTGGAAGAGCATAGATAATATCTGCCCCAACCGAACGGAACTCCTTAAGAACAGGGTCATTCAGAACATCAAGTGCCCTTTGCGCTGAATGGAGCCTTCCGCTAAAAGAGAGCTCTTTTTGGCGCAAGGACTGCACACCCAAAGAGAGTCTGGTGGCCCCCATACTTTTCCAAAGCTGTGCTTTTTGACTGGAGAAGCTTTCGGGGTTTGCTTCTATTGTCCACTCCTGAAGCTTTGTAAGGTCAAGTTTGTCAAACAGCTCCGTCTTTAATAACCCCAGATGCTCTTGGGTAAGAAGAGATGGTGTGCCGCCTCCCATATAAATGGTGGAGATCTCATCGCCCAATCGGTGCCTGTCTTTTAGCAGTCCCCACTCCTGAATAATTGCAGCAACAAAAGCATCGGCAGTCTCCTTGTCGTAGGAAACAGAATAGAAATCGCAGTACCTGCACTTTTTGGCACAGAAAGGGGTGTGTATGTAGAGAGATAGGGGTTCATTGTTCATTGTTCAGGGTTCATTGTTCATTGTTCATTGTTCATTGTTCATTGTTCAGGGCCTGCCAGAGCAGGGCAACTGCTATTGGTTGTATCGAAGTGTTCCTGTTTTTTTTAAAAAAAGGGGGCCAACTGGGAGCTCATTTGGGCAAGCTCAGTACAGCAGGTGTGCGCTGATCACAATTAAACTTTGAATCGTCCGGGGTGGGATCGATATGCTGGCTCTTTCAACCAAGCCTGATCTACACATATCTCCACTTTTTTACCAAAGTAATCACATCCCTGAGCTTAAGTGGATTTTTCACTCCCGGGCTGATCTCAACCCCGCTGTTGACATCTACCGCATAGGGACTTACCGACTCCAGCGCTTCTGCTATGTTTGAGGGGCCAAGGCCCCCTGCAAGAATTATGTTTTTGTATTTTGAACACGCTTTAATGGCAATGTTCCAGTCGAAAGTAGAACCGGTACCTCCACGCAGACCATCCTTCCACGTGTCAAGAAGAAAGCCCTGTACATCATATTCCGACAAGGTATCAAGATCTGAAGTTGGTTTAACTGAGAAGGCCTTTATTACAGGAAACGGAACGGACCTGCAGTACTCCGGAGTCTCTGAACCGTGAAGCTGAATGGTATCGGTCCCCGCCTCACAGGCAATCTCCTCAAGTGCCGAGATCTTTTCATTTACAAATACACCAACCTTGGAAACAAACGGGGGAAGTTTTTTTGTTATCTGTGCTGCATCGGATGGACTGATGTAGCGAGGGCTTGCCGGATAGAAAATAAACCCCAGAGCATCTACACCCAGATTAACCGCTACCCGCGCATCCTCATACCTGGTAATCCCGCAAACCTTGATACGTATTGTCATTACAGGTTTTCCTTGCTGCATAGTAGTTCTGAAATCAGGCAACCGGGATCGTCACTGCGCATAAGTGATTCACCAACAAGTATACCGGCGATTCCCGCTGCGAACAGCTCAAGAGTCTGCTCTTTGGAATGAATCCCGCTTTCCGATATAACAGCAATCTCAGAAGGAATACGTTTAACAAGCTCGGTTGTTACTGCAATATCGGTTTTAAAGGTGTTAAGATCTCTGTTGTTGATCCCTATAAGGGCGGGGTTAAGCTTCATTACTCTGTCAAGTTCATTTAAGGAGTGGATCTCAATCAGAGGATCCAACTCAAGCTCCAGGGCAGACTGATAAAGGTCTTTTATCTGGGCATCGTCAAGAGCTGCTGCAATAAGCAAAATAGCATCACTGCCGATAGATGCTGTATGCTCCACCTGAAGTATATCTATGATGAAATCTTTTCTCAGTACCGGAAGAGAGACCCGTTCCCTTACTGCTACCAGAAAATCTTCATGGCCCTGAAAGAATTTTTCATCGGTAAGAACCGAAACAGCGCTGGCTCCTCCCTTGTGATAACTTTGGGCAATCCCGACCGGATCAAAGTCCTCCCGTATGACCCCTTTGGAGGGAGATGCTTTTTTGACCTCTGCAATTATAGCCAGCTGTTCTCTGTTTTTAAAGCAGCCGGTAAAATCCCTTTTGGGGGATTGACGTCCGTTGAAATCACCCCGGCGCTTCTTTAAAAGTGTTACCTCCAGTTTTTTCTGGCCGATAATAGTCTTGAGAATTTCATTCATCTGTTTGCCCCTGTTCCTGTGCAGCTAACTGCAGAAAATTATTGAGCAGCGTTTTGCCGTGTTCGGTAAGTATCGATTCGGGATGATACTGTACGCCATATATTTTGTACACCTTATGCTCTATGCCCATGATGCAGCCATCTTCGGTTGCACTGGTAATCTCAAGACAATCAGGTATGCTTTGCTGTTCAATTAAAAGGCTGTGATACCGCGTTGCAGTAAACGGATTGGGTATGTCCTTGTAGATGCCCTTCTGAGAGTGCTTGATAAGCGATACCTTGCCGTGCATAAGATAGGGTGCTCTCACCACCTTTGCTCCGAATGCTTCCCCGATAGACTGGTGCCCAAGACACACACCAAGAATCGGAATTTTTCCCCCCATTTTTTGAATGAGCTCAACAGAGATACCCGCCTCCTTGGGCGTGCAGGGGCCCGGAGAGATCACGATAGCAAAGGGGTTAAGCTTCTCAATCTCAGTGATCTCAATGGCATCATTTCTGAATACCTCAATGGTACCTGTGTACAACTCACCGAAATACTGCACAAGATTGTAGGTGAATGAGTCGTAGTTATCTATTATTAACAGCATAAAATCTCCCCAACCCTTACAGGTTGTTTTAACCGGTTATCTGTGCAGCCCTCTTGATGGATGAAAAAAGTGCAGACGCTTTTTCCACCGTCTCCTGATACTCCCTCTTCGCAACAGAATCTGCAACAACCCCTCCCCCTGCCTGTATATACGCCTTACCATTATGGTAGACAATCGTTCTGATTACGATGCAGGTATCCATATTGCCGCTGAAATCAATATAACCCAGGGCTCCTCCGTAAATGCCACGTCGCACAGTCTCCAGTTCGTCAATTATCTCCATTGCCCTTATTTTGGGTGCACCTGAAAGGGTGCCTGCAGGGAAGCAGGAGAAAAAAGCATCGAAAGCATCACAACCCTCTTTCAGTCTGCCCTTAACATTTGAAACCATGTGAATGACATGTGAATACTTCTCTGTATGCATCATCTCCTCAACTTCGATACTGCCGTATTCGCAGACCCGCCCGACATCGTTTCTCCCCAGATCCACAAGCATAACATGTTCTGCTACCTCTTTGGCGTCGTTTTTAAGTTCGCAAATAAGCTCCTCATCCTCATCCTCATCGTTGCCCCTTCGGCGGGTGCCTGCAATAGGCCTCGATTCTACAACACCATCCTCAATGCGAACCAGCATTTCAGGCGAAGCTCCTATCACCGAAGTGTCACCAAGGTTGAGATAGTACATATAGGGTGAAGGATTGACGACACGAAGTATACGGTAGAGGTCGAAAGGATCAGCGTCAACTTCAAGAGAAAACCGCTGCGAAAGAACCACCTGAAAAATGTCCCCGGCCTTTATATACTCCTTACCCTTTTCTACAGCAGCGGCAAAAAAATCACTAGCAATATTTGATCGTATCTCCCCTGCATCCCCGATAGTTACCGCTGTTGAACTGATAGTCTGGTTCATACGCTTTTCCATGCTTTCGATTGCATACAGCGCATCGCTATAGAGCGCTTCAAGATTGTCGCTCTTTGGATCGGTAATGATGTTGCTGATGAGAATAATCCGGTGCTCTCTGTTGTCAAAGGCGATGATGTCCTTGTAAAAACCAAAAAAGATGTCATGAAACGGGTCATCTTTTGGGTTTGAATCGGGGATCTCCTCATAGAACCGTATGGAATCGTAGGCGAAATAGCCGACAGCCCCTCCTGAAAACCTGGGGATGCCATCCACCGGTGCCGCTTTATAGATGCTGAACAGTTTTTTCAGGGCTGCAACCGGGTCACCTTCACCACTGATGGTCTCGGGACCGGCAAAACTCCACTTTTCCCCATCTGCATAAAACTGAGCATAGGGATTGGCACCGGAAAAGGAGTACCGTGCAGTTTTATCCCCTCCGGTGACACTCTCCAGAAGAAAGCCGCAGGGTTCATTGCGAAACAGTTTCATCCATACCGATACCGGGGTTTCTGTATCGGCAAGCAGTGATTTACATACTGGTATGACAGTGTACTGCTCTGCTGCCTTTTTAATTTGTTGAAAATTGGGGTATGTCAAAATGCTCTCTCGTCAATGTAAGGTGGTACAAAAGGTGAATTGTCTGAATTTCACTAATATAGGTAATATAGTTTTTGTTCAAAAGACTACTGGGTTGCGCTCACACTGAGCAGGGCGACTGCGAACGCCCGTATCGAAGTGCTCCTGATTGATCATGATTAAAGGGAGTAGGAACCCTTCGACCAGGAGCTCTGGGTATCGAGCATACAGTGCCAAAACAACTCTTAAGTTGATATCTATTCGACTCTAAATAACAATTCAGGGCGAAAGAAGCAACAGTATCTCACTCACCGATAATCTTAATCAGCACCTTCTTCGCCCGCCTTCCGTCAAATTCACCATAAAAGATCTGTTCCCAGGGACCGAAATCGAGTTTTCTGTTTGTAATTGCAACAACAACCTCCCTGCCCATAACCTGACGCTTTAGGTGCGCATCCCCATTATCCTCGGCACCGTTATGACGGTACCTGGAGATCGGCTCATGGGGAGCAAGCTGCTCCAGCCAGTCGTCGTAGTCTTTTATCAGCCCCGGTTCGTCATCGTTTATGTAAACGCTTGCGGTAATATGCATTGCATTTACAAGACATAGCCCTTCACTGACCCCGCTCTCCCTAAGAGCATCCTCCACATGGTGGGTGATATTAATGTAATCCCGCCGGTGAGGGGTAGAGAAGGTCATGACTTTTCTGAATGATTTCATAGGCTCATATCCTTGGTTCTGAGCAGCAGCTGGTCTCGCTGTTGCTCATAGCCGGATTTTCCAAGAAGCGCAAACATGTTTTTCTTGTAAGCTTCAACTCCCGGCTGATCAAAAGGATTAACCCTGAGCATATAACCCGAGATGGCGATCGCTTTCTCGAAGAAATAGAGCAGTTGCCCAAGAGTGTGTTCTGATCTGTCCTGAAGCATCAGCGTTGCCGCAGGAACGCTTCCGTCAAGGTGCGCAAGCAGTGTTCCCTGGTATGCCTTTTCATTGATCTGTTCAAAGCTCTTGCCGCTAAGATAATTTAAACCGTCACTGTCATCATCGAATGACGGCACGGTAACGGATGCGTTGGTGTTTTTCAGGACCATAAATGTTTCAAATACGGACCGTACCCCCTCCTGCATCCACTGGCCAAGGGAGTGAAGATCTGTTGTGTAGTCAAGCCCTGCAGGGAATATGCCGGTTCCGTTCTTCCCTTCACTCTCCCCTGCCAGCTGTTTCCACCACTCATTTATAAAGTGAAGCTGGGGTTGAAACGTAGCCATTACCTCTGTGGTATAGCCCCGCCTGAAAAGAATGTTGCGCACTGCGGCATAACGTCCGGCAATATTTTTATCCACGCCTTCGGGTGCACAAAGCTCATACCCCTGTGCTGCCCCCTCAACAAGAGCTGCTATATCTATACCTGCAACCGCGATCGGAAACAGCCCTACAGCAGTGAGAACAGAAAATCGCCCTCCAACATCTGAAGGAATGCCAAAGGAGGCGTACCCCTCTTCATGGGCAAGTTTTCTTAACGCTCCGGCGTTGGGGTCGGTTGTGGCAACGATTCTGGAAGCTGCTTCTTTTCTGCCGTAGCGCTCCTCCATCCATTGACGAATCACTCTGAAGGTGATGCCCGGCTCTGTAGTGGTGCCGCTTTTTGAGATTACATTTACCGCAACCTCTTTATCCTTGAGCAGCTCAAGAAGATCACCCAGATAGTCGGAGTTGATCGTGTGCCCTGCAAAAACAACGCGTGGCTTTCTGAGGTCTTCAAATGACGCAGAGAGGAACTCAATTGCCGCCTTAGCACCAAGGTAGGAGCCGCCGATACCGATACAGATGAGTACGTCAGCTTTTGAACGGATCTCCTCTGCTTTCTCCTTTATTGCAGCAATCTGGGATGCATCGGTTTTCAACGGCAGATCAAGCCAGCCAAGATAGTCGTTTCCGGGCCCGCTCTTCTCATTAAGCATCTTTAATGCTTCACTGAGGGCGGGATTATAATTTTCGATTTCACCCTGGGAGATATAATCGGACAGAAAACGGTCATCATACCAGATCTTTTGCATAACTACAACCTCTCTTTTATGTTGTTGGACTAGATGTATTTCTCTTTTTCGTTGGCAACTGTGCAATACTCAAAAATACAGCATTACTGAAACGAGCCGAATTTCTGTACGTTTTGCTTGTCCCGCACCACAGGCCTCGACAAGGACATCATAGTTGAACCGCCCTTAAAAAGGGTAACCATGCCCGTGGATTCCGAAATGGTAATAGCCAGTGCGTTGGTACAGGCTGTAATAGCCGATGCTGCAGCATGACGTGCCCCGAAGCCTCCGGGTAAAAGTTCAAGATCCTTGGTGGAGAGCTGAGGGCGCAAATAGCTGCCGGCTGATAATACTATTCCATCCCCGGTTACTATAAAGGCTCCGTCAATACTGGAAAACTCTTTTATGGTTTCAACAAGCCCCGGGTCCATTATGTTACGCTCCGCTTCGCTATACCCCCTGAAGGGATTGATTATGAGCTGGCGCACAAACTTGTTGACCGAATTGGTGTCCCCAAGGACAAAAACCGTTCCCGTTGGTCTGCCCTCTCTCCCTTCAACGGCGATCTCACCTGCAAGACCGATAATCCTCTCAAGTACCTCCGGTTTGACATCAGGGGGAAGAAGGTCCTGCGACGTTACAAAGAAAAACTCATACTCCAGGGCTACATCGACGGTTACCAGTGTATCGAAAACGTTGCTTCTGGAATTGCCCGAAACGCATACCACCCAGTCATCTCTCCTGATCAGATTGCGCGAAAGAGCGAGAAGAATACCGATTTTTATCTGCCCGGTCCTTGATGTCGGGATCGGGGGAGCCTGGATAATTCCCTGGATCCTTTTGTCCCTTCTGTGCTCAAATCTCGTTTTATTGCTTGTCACTATAATGATTTTGTTTCTGTTTCTTATCTGATCGAGAAAATCATTGTCCCGTACACTGTCGGCAAAAACCATTATTGCTGCAGCCTTTGTTTCGCGTGCCAGTGTCATGGCAGAAGTAATAATAGGTGCAGCACTTTTTTTCTTCTCCTTGAGCACAACCGTTTCCTCCGGTGTACCTGTTCTCAGATTGGCAAAAATCTCTATGAGACTAATAGGACTCTGGGCATTGAGGATCTGCTCTCTGGCCTGCTCAGACTTGAAGGCGGCTGCTAACTCAGAGAGGACTGTTATCTGGCTGTTTGGATCTGCATCCTGGCGCGCAATAAGCAAAATGATAATCTGGGCCAGAGCGTTACGGGCCGCATCATAGGGTATTCCCAAAGTGCTCCGGCCAACAACTATTGCAAACTCACTCTCAAGAGGTGCTTTTGTCTGAGGCAGTGCCACCCCCTGTCCCACAAAGGTGGATGAATTTTCCTCCCTCTTAAGCATCTCGTCAATGACCTCTTTGGTCGACTCTATAGCCAGAACTTTACAGGCTGCAGTGGCCAGTTCGCTCAGCGCATCTGTTTTCTCACCTGAGTTCAGCTCCAAAACGGTAGGAATTACACAATATCGCTCAAAATTCATTGTGGCTGCACCTCTTGGGGAACGTTGAGAACCGATGCACAGTAGTGTACTATTTCTGCTTTTTTGATATAGTAGCGATTTGCCTTTTTGCCAACGGCCTTGTACCTGCGGAGCTGTTGTAACCCTTTTGCAACCATCTGATCTGCACTAAGATCCGCAACAGACTTGATATTTAACCCCTTCTGAGCAGCTTCACTATACACCTCTTTTACTCTGTTTTCTAGAATTGTCAAGTCGATCGTACCCTTTTTCTGAAAAAGCAGGGCTGCAGCCACCAGATGCATGGGAAGTATTCTGTAAAGAGAGATAAAGTGTGCATATACCTTGTTGCTGAGCAGCTTAAGCGATTCCCGGTGAGCAAAAAATTCATCTTTGGCGTTGCAGTTTTTGTTGCCCTCGATATCGATGAGATCCTTAACCAAAAGTGGCTCCATGTAATCGCTGTAAATCTCACCATAATTGCTTCGGAATATCCGGTATAAAAAAATGGGCATAAAGGCAAGTAAATCGGCGCCAAAATAGTAAACACTCCCCAAAAATCTTTTCAGAGCAGGATTCGACCGGTCCCTGAATTTTTTACCCCTGAGAAGAAGGGAAAACCAGGGCACATCAGGAGCGCACTCATAGGAAATGGACATGGGAAGAATACGCACATCTTTGTGCGGGTTTCTGGCCTGTAGAAGAATCGCGGAGTTAAGAATCCCACCCCTGATCTCAAGCATACTTCCCGTGTAACTTCGCCCTCCCTCGGGAAAGACCAGCACAATGTCCCCTCCATCCATCATTTTTATCACATCATTGCAGAGATTGCGGATGTAGCTGCGCTTAAATCCATTCTCCCTTGAAACGGCAAACGCCCCAAAATTTCTGAACCGGGGGCCAATGTAGGGAAGCTTTGTAAGATTGTCTCCTGCTGCAAATCGAAGGTTTCGGAACCCTTTGAAATACATCATTTTGCCCGCAAAGAAGTAGTCTATGTGGCTTCTGTGGGTGCTCACTATCATCAATGGATTCTGCTGCAGCTCCTGGGCGTCAAGCACCGGACCGTCTATGGTAATCTTTGTAAATACAGTGTTGAAGAAACGGGCCACGCCTTCACTGACCCTGATAACAGACTGATGATACGTTTTCATATAAAGAGATTTCCACCAAAAGAAAGTTAATTCATTAAGTATAGAGTAAAAAAATAGGATCTGAAGAGGAAAATCCAAAGTGAATTTTACAGTATTATACCTAAACTCAACGATGCATTTACAATTACAACAGACCTTCCAAGCGTTTTATCCGGTAGGTTAAAGGTGTAACGGTTATAATTGCCCGGTGGGGGGTGAGTTTAAACACAGAGGACGCGGAGAATGAGGACGCGGAGATTAAAACAGCTGTATTCTGGCAGTCCCACAGGAGTCCGGCTGATAACGGCGGGGTTCCCCAACTGTCCATTAAACAGAAAACGGATATCCAGTCATGGACATCCGTTCAAAAAACCAGCTCCTAAAAAAGAGATCAGGCTACATTTTCAACATCCTGGATACTCTCCTGATCCAGTTCAAAACTGTCACCCTCACGTTTCATCTGCTCGATCAAATCTTCGCGCCCGATCTGCTGGAGATGACGAATTCGCTTGTACTCATTGCGGTGTTCAGGGCAGTATTTAGGGTATATAAACTGTCTGGGGTAGATTTTAACCTCGAATTGATGCTCACAGTCCTCAAGCGCACAGTTCATTACCATTGTTACCACTTCGGTATAGTTGTGCTTAAAGGTCTGGTTTTTTATATTTACATCCTCAGGCTTTGTTCTTTTTCTGATGCGATAACGATCCTGCCGGTGTTCAGGGCAGTACTTTGAGATATGGATCCCAAAAAAGATCTTGCCGCATCCGGGGTAGAGACATTTTTTTTCCCGAAGTTTCTGACGTCGCCTTGATTTTGGTAATTGCATTAGTGGAGTCCTCCGAAACTGAAAAGAGAATGAGTAGGTGGAAATTTAAACTGCAAAAAAAGCTAACGTTTCTTGATGTCTGCCGGGTTATAATATATCGACAATTGAACACAAAAGCAAATAAATAGTATAGTTTCGTAAAATGAGCGTCTGGTTAAGCTTGGGTCAGCAGGTAGCTTATGTTGTTTTAATGCAAAGAGTTACACCTTGTCATGACTCTCCCTTTTTTTGGGCGTGTTCAATATCAACAAGTATACACAAGGGAGTCCCTAAACGTCAATGATAACTTCCCCTTACACATTATTTTCCTGTTCCGTGGCACCATCCTCAAGCACTCATGTATTTTTATGTTCCAAGTAAAAAACCGGGGTGCCAGCCCGGTCGCAAAACCAAATACGATCTTCAAGGTGCTGATATTTAGCCGGTACCATTTTTTTTTGTTTTACACCCCAAAAGTGATTTGAGGGCACACTATGCAAAAGTCAGAAACTGAAGAGCGACTTATAAAGGTCCCTCGGTTTCTGGACCGCACGTGGATCGAATCGTGTGGTCTGATTGAAAAAACGTATAACTCCAGAACGATACTGGATTTTTCAGAGACGCAAAAGATCGATTCTGCCGGAGTCTGTTTTCTCAATTTGCTCCAAAAACTGCACAAAGAGGGCAATGGAGAGCTGGTCCTAAGGGATGTACCCCCGCATATTGTCCGGGAATTCAAGTATTCTCCTCTCAAAAGTGAAAAGCCGGAGTCCAAATCGCTCCATGGAATTTTTGTAAATGTTGGAGACAACACGATAAATGCCTGCAATTGCGGACTCCAGGCACTGTCGGTGTTTGTGGAGATGGCTTACTGGGGAAGCATCGGGGTGTTTCGCCGCAGAGATTTTAAAAAGGGTGCATTGAGTGAAGAGATGTATCAGCTGGGGTTCAGGGCCATACTTATAGTTTCCCTGCTCTCCTTTCTTGTGGGAGTTGTACTCGCTATCCAAAGTGCTATTCAACTTAAAACCTATGGTGCGGGGGTGTTTCTTGCCCCGATTATCGGCATAACCTTTATCCGGGAACTTGGCCCTCTGCTCACTGCGGTGATTCTGGCCGGGCGTACTGGTAGTGCGACAACAGCAGAAATTGCCACCATGGGGGTAGGGGAGGAGTTGGATGCTCTGCATACAATGGGCATAAATCCGATCCAGTTTGTGGTGGTACCAAAGTTCTGGGCTATCTCGGTTACCATGCCGCTGCTCTCCGGTCTTGCAACCGCAGCCGGTATTCTGGGGGGCTTTTTTGTTGCACTGATCTATCTTGACTTAACCCCGATGCTCTACTGGACAGAACTTCTTAAACACCTCCATTTCAGGGATGTATTTGCAGGATTTTTTAAATCACTGGTGTTCTCGTGGCTTATTATATGGATTGGTTCCTACTATGGCTTTAAGGTGAGGGGAGGGGCCGAAGCGGTGGGCCGGGAAACAACGGCCAGTGTGGTAACGTGCATTTTTGTGATCATAATGATAAATGCAGCTTTTTCCTTTATTCTTTGATAGTGTTGTTTTGACCGTGAGAGATAGCTATAAAACGCAGAGATAAGAGCGCAGAGAAAATAATAGGGTTTGGGAAATGAGGGAGGGAGACATTTACCTATAAACCATATTTCCCCTCCTCGTCCTTTGTCCTGCAATTGCTCTGCGGGGCTGCGGATAACACACTTGTTTTCTCCGCGTCCTCTGCGAACTCCGCGTTGTAATTTTTTTAGGCTAATTAACCGCACAGATCAACGGTGGTATTTCACCCGCAATAAAGCCGTAGCGCATATCACCCTTTTAAACGTCTGTATAGATAATGAAAAAAAAGAGTGCTCACGTAATACTAAAACTCGTCTTCATCTCTGTGCTGCCGCTTTTTGTGATAAGCTGTGGTGAGGACCACGTAAAAATGGCACAGGAGCTGATGGAGTTTGGCGATTTTCTCAATGCCAGAGAACGTTACTTTCTTGCGATAAAACAGGACCCCACCAGCTTTGCCGCCCATTACGGTCTTGGAATGTCCCATTGTGCCGAAGCGATCTATAAAACAGAACTTGACCTTGCAACACCTGCAGACTGGTACCCTGCCATATATCATACCACACTTGCTTCCAGGCTGAAACATTCCAATGAGATGGAAAAGACGCTGGCGATTCTCCATTTCAACTTAGGGGCGCAGTACAAAAAACGGGGCGATAACGGCGCTGCGATCCCAAGGCTTGAGCAGGCTTTGAGCTACGACAACACTCTTCTAAAGGCGCTCAATCTGTTGGGGGCGATCTACCACCAAGCCGGGGACTTTACCAATGCCACACTTAGCTATAAACGCATCATTGCACTTCAGTCCGATTATGCAATCGCCCACTTTAATCTTGGTGCCGCTGCCTGGGCAATGGGTGATTTCGCATCTGCAAAAAAGCATTTTCAGCAGGCACTCTTACTCGATAGCGGCAATGTACATTTCCAAACCTGGTTCAACCGTGCAGCAGACCGGGTCGGGCAGTAAAAAAACAGTTAACCTGCAGTGTTTGGAGAACCGATGGCTTTTTCAATCAATGACTACGAAGACCTTGTCATGATCGGAGCCGGCGGGTTCGGTTCGGTTTACCGTGCCCGCCAGAAATCTCTCGGGCGAACCGTAGCTATCAAATCCCTCTGCCCACACCGGGCGCAGAGCCGCAATGAGATTATCCGTTTCGGGCGTGAAGCACAGGCAATGGCAACACTGAGTCACGACAATATAATCTCCATTTATGACTACGCCCACTTTTCGGGAAGTTACTACATAGTGATGGAGTTTATCGATGGGGTAAGTTTTGATACGGCCCTCAGGGAGAATATCCCGCTTGAGTCATCGGTGCTGGTGATGGAAAGGGTCTGCTGTGCTCTAAGCTATGCCCATAAACACAACATCATCCACAGAGATATAAAACCGGCCAATATTTTTCTCTCAAAGAGTGCTCAGATAAAGCTGGCAGATTTCGGCCTTGCACTGCTTCAAAAAGAGATGACCACCCAATCCACCAGCTCCGCCATAGGAACGTTGGCCTATATGGCACCCGAAGTCATGATTTCACCGGCTGATATCGATAACCGTGCCGATACCTACTCTCTTGGGTGTGTACTATATGAGGTGCTCAGCGGCTCACCTCCCTTTACAGGAGAATCGATTGGTGAGATTTCATATAAGGTGCTCAATGAGAACCCGCCGGCTCCGGCTGTTGCGCAAAAGTGCTACGAACCGGTTGCCGCGCTTGCGATGAAATGTCTCAATAAGCAGCGCTCAGGTCGTCCGTCCATGGAAGAGGTACACGATACTCTTTCTGAGATTGTTCGGGGCACCGGCAGTGGCGGTACGGTAAAAATCCGGGAGATGTTTGGCGGTGATGCAAAAAACAGTGTTCTGCCCGTGATTTTGCAACCGGGCAACAAGCAGCCCTCTCCTCTCTCCTTTTTTCACCGCAGAAAAGTGGTGAAGAAAATATGCCTTGGAGCTGCCGGCGCGATTTTGGCAGTTACAGCCGCAGCTTATTTACTATCGTACTACTCCTCCACACAAGTGGTATCCGAAGAACCCTTCTTACTGCTGCAGGAGCAGATGCTAAGCACTAATCTGGCAAAAACTCTTGGCAGATCGGATGCCGGACAGGCAGATGATAATGAGCCGATGCCACTTGTACAGGGGGTGTCTGAACTAAAGACCGGAGTTGTGATTGTAAATGGCACCCTTGAAGGTGATACGTTTGTGCTAAACGGCGATACCATGAGTGTCTCCGCAGACGGGGATGAGACCCTGTTTACCGTTACTCCCGGGCTTCACGATCTCAACGTCTATCGCAGTGACGGAACCGTACTTTCCAAAGAGATAAATATTATGCCATATCAGAAATGGCAATGGAACCTTTAGAGACTGCAGGATTACTACATGGACCAAAACAAGCAGCATGAAAGAGACCTTGAGAGCCGACAAGCGGATATGGTCAGCCTTGCTCTGCGCCTTACAGCCGATATGGCCCAGGAAGCCGACATCCTGACCCTCCTTCGTCAGGGGCTTGAGCTTTGCACAAAAGTGCTTCACTGTGAACGGGGGCTTTTAATTGCACAGAGCTCAACGGGCAACATGGAAATTGTTGAAAAGAGCGGCAATGAAGATGGCTCCTCATACAGTACCACGGCAATAAATCTGGTACGTGAGAAAAAGGAGCCGCTTCTTATATCCGACACCATTGAGGATGAGCAGCTGAATGTATCAGAATCGATTTGCAGAAATGATATCCGCTCAGTTTTGTGCACTCTGCTCACCGCTGCGGATGAGGCTCTGTTTTTAAACAAAGAAGTGTTTCTGTATCTTGACAGCAGAACGGACCGCCACCCTTTGACCCTCAATGATCTGGATCGTTTTAAGCTTCTGTCAAAACTGATGTCGACTCTGATAGGTAAATCCAAACTTCTCCAGGAGCGTGATGCCACCATAGAGGAGCTGAAAAACAGGATGGAGCAGAAACGCTTTGATGACCTTGTTTTCGGCAGTGATGCATTCCGCCAGTGTCTGGGCCTTATCGAGCAGGGGGCCCCGGCAGATGTTCCCATCTTGCTCTTTGGTGAAACCGGTACGGGAAAGGAGCGTCTGGCCCGTATTATTCACGACCTTAGTAACCGGGCAGAAAAAAACTTTCTGGCCGTTAACTGTGGCGCCATTCCGGAGAATCTTATGGAGAGCCAGCTTTTTGGCCATGAAAAGGGGGCCTTTACAGGAGCGGTGTCCGCAAGAAAGGGCTACTTTGAGGAGGCTGGCGGCGGGACACTTTTTCTCGATGAGATAGGGGAACTTCCGCTGGCCGTACAGGCACAGTTCCTCCGAGCGCTTCAGGAGGGGGAGATAATGCGTGTGGGCTCATCAAAACCGATAAAGGTGGATGTACGCATTGTTGCAGCCACCAATGTGGATCTGGAACAGGCGGTGGAACAGGCACGTTTCAGGAAGGATCTTTTTTACCGGCTCAACGTGTTTCCCGTTACCATTCCCTCTGTTCGGCAGCGGGGAGAGGATGCACTGCTTCTTGCCAGGTTTTTTCTCTGTTTGTACAGCGAGAAGTTTGGAAAGCGCAGCCTCTCTTTGAGCAAGGATTCAGAAAAGGCGATTTTAGTATACGGATGGCCGGGCAATGTGCGTGAAATACAGAATAAGGTGCAGCGTGCAGTCTTAACTGCCACCGGCACGGTTATTGGCAAAACCGAACTGGGACTCGGGGGGGCTTCCCCCAATTACACCACGCTTCGCCAGGCACGGGAGGCGGTGGACAGGGAGATGGTCAGTTATGCACTGGAGCGGTCTCCGGGGAATCTCACCAACGCAGCAAAGATTCTTGACATTGACCGTAAGAGTTTGAGATTGCTGGTTGAGAAGTATGGCTTGAAATGTGAGGGGTGAGGCCCAAGGAGAAGAGAGTTCACCGCAAGGCACGCAAAGACAGAAATAGGAAACAGACAATAGTGGCTCCCTATATTTTTGACGATACTTCAGTCAAATGGCAATGTCTTATAAAACTGGCCCTTGGAGAGGATGTTTATGCTGTTGGTTAGCCTGGTGTTTCTGTGCAAGATGACAGCAGCACCGGGGGCTCAGGAGACTTCTCAAAACCTAGCAGGCTGCGGGTGACTAACGCAGTCAAGTGTGTGCGGTTTTTCACACCCCTTGTCTTAAATGGCTGGACTCTACCGCGTTGGAATCGCAAAAGTCGGTTTTGGCCTGAATATTGCTACGGTAAAAAGGTTCAATCAACTACAGGAGTGATTATGAAAAAACTATCGGCAATTGTTACGCTGTTGCTTTTGGTGCTGTTTAACATTCATTGCGGACTGGTACCCGTTTCGGGCAGTGGCGTTGCAGTCACCACCAGCTACGATTACCAGAATTTTACCGCTCTATCTTTCGGGCATGGCTGTGAGGCCACGATAGAGCGCGCTGACTCTTTTTCGGTAGAAGTCAGTATCGATGACAACCTGGAAAGATATCTGCGTGTCAGTAAGAGAGGCGATAAACTGCATATCGGGCTCTTAAGCGGAAACGCATACCGATCCGTTACTCTTCGGGCAACAATTAAAACCCCTTATGTAAATGATGTTACCGGAAGCGGCGGGTCAGAAATTTCTGTTGCTGAAGATTTTGCCGCAGGTGACGATCTGCAGATAACCCTTTCTGGAGGGAGCCGACTGACTGGAAAGTTCACCTACGAAAATATTTCGGCGGTGCTTTCGGGTGGCAGCAGGCTAGAGATACAGGACGGCGCAACCGATCTGCTCGTACTGACTGCAAGTGGTGGCAGCCGGGCTGATCTCAAAGAGCTTGGGGCCAAAGAGGTAACGGTGCTGATGAGCGGTGGCAGCAGAGCGTGGATCAATGCATCCGAAATGGTTAGTGGAAAATTAAGCGGTGGATCGGATCTTGAGTACTGTGGTGGTGCTTCACAACAAATATCAACTTCGGGTGGTTCTTCTCTCAGAAGAGTTGAGTGCGGCCATTAAGAATTACAGAAACAGGTTGCACGACAAAAATTGTAATGGTACAATAGAGAGCTATAGGCTGGATTTTACTTCCAAAGACACGTTTTGTTTAAGGTGCAGCAATGGACCGTGCAGAGATCGCGTTAGAACCCTTCTATAAGGCTCTTGTCTGCGGCAATACAATGGAATGCCGAAGGATTACACAGTATACCTTGTCCAGAGAAAAGGATCTGACTCCTGTATATGAAAATCTATTCAAACCCGTTCTCTATAAAGTCGGCCGGGAGTGGGAGTACCACAGAATAAGTGTGGCTGTTGAGCACATGGCTACAGCACTGATTGAAAGCTTGATGAATGAGATTTTTTCGGATTTTATTGCACCGAGGCGAAACAATAAGGGCGTTGTTTTGGCAAGTGTGCAGAATGAGGAGCATCAGGTTGGATGCAGGATGGTTGCAGATACATTTGAAAAGTCCGGCTGGAACAGTTATTTCCTGGGTGCGAATACGCCTGTAAAGGATCTTGTTGAGTTTTGTAAAAATGTGAATCCCGATGCAATAGGTCTTTCGTTAAGCGTCTATTTCAATGTTGATGTTTTTATGGATGAACTGGAAGCGATTCGAAAAGCAACTGATCTTCCTATACTTATTGGTGGGCAGGGGCTTGGGAAATCAGGACCTCTGTTAGCTTCTAAGTTTGATAATGTCCTGTTTTTAAGGGACATATTTCAAGTGGAAGAGTATTTAAAGGAGTTATCATGAACCGAACTGTTCTTCTTGAAAGCGCTTCTAAAATACCCCCGGTCACCGATGCAACCTTAAAAGAGTTGAAACTGAAGGGTGACAAAATAATCGCTGAAGTAAATGAAAGAATGTTGTCAAGGGAAGACTGCCTTGAACTTATCGGGGGGAGTAAAAACGCAGATCTCATGAAAGACAATCATACCAATCATTTCAAATTCATTGTATCCATCCTCACACAATATGATCCGGAAGTACTTGTTGATACTGTTTTGTGGGTGTTCAGGGTATATAAAAGCAGAGGATTTAATGACTGCTACTGGATTGCCCAGATTAATACCTGGATAGCGCTCTACAATGAAAACATTTCTGATAATTCCTATAAGGAAATATCTCATTTGTATAATTGGTTGATCACCAACATACCTCTCTTTTCTGCACAATCCTGAAATTGGCGGGCGAAAAGATGAACCCCGAAAGAGAGATCAATTTCAAAGAACTGCTCGCTCAAAGCGAAAACACCGTTGTTTTTTCAACCGACTGCGAAGGCAACTTGCAGTCCTCTAACAGGGGATACGGACGAATCCTCAACTACAGCGAGAAAAACCTGTGCGCCTGCTTCATTAATCCCGTCTTTGAGGATCTTAAAAAGAGTGATCAGCAGAATGTGTTTAGAGGAATTGTAACTCTTAAGAAAGATCCTTCCAGCAATTTGTCATTCAATGCACGGGTTTTCAAAACACCCCAAGGGTTACTCTTCATTGGTGAGACAGATGTCCTTGAGACTGCAATCCTTTACGAGCAAATGTCCGGTTTGTCCGCTTCGGTTTCAAAGGCACACAGAGAACTGATAAAGAAGGAGACACTGCTCAGGGATGCCTATAATCAGCTTGAAAAGAAGACAGAGGAACTCAACAGGGCAAAAGAGGAGGCAGAAGAGGCCAACAGGGCAAAATCCGATTTTCTCTCGGCAATGAGTCATGAAATAAGGACCCCGTTAAACGGTGTCATCGGTTTTACAGAACTTATTGCAAAGACAAAATTATCCCCTATACAGAAACAGTATATCGAAAATGCAATTACATCAGCAAAAACGCTTCTGGAGATAATCAATGATATCCTTGACTTTTCAAAGATCGAGGCAGGAAGACTTGAGCTTGATGAGATAGAGACAAACATAATTCAGCTGGTGGAAGAGACCGCTGATATTGTGAAATACAGTGCTGCATCAAAAAAGATCGAACTTCTTTTGAATATCGACACCTCTGTGCCCAGGGTTACTGTTGTTGATCCTGTACGAATCAAACAGATACTGGTAAATCTTCTGAGCAATGCAATTAAATTCACCGAAAAAAAAGGGGAAATTGAACTCTCTTTGAGTGCACAATGGGTCTCTGAAAAACAAGATGACGTCCTCTTTACATTTTCGGTAAGAGACACAGGTATCGGGATCTCTGCTGAGGAACAGAAAAAACTCTTCAAGCCTTTCTCTCAGGCAGACATCTCCATCACCAGAAAATATGGCGGCACCGGTTTGGGATTAACAATTTCAAAAAATCTAGCCCGTAAAATGGGCAGTCAAATCATACTTGCCTCAGAAAAAAACAGGGGAAGTGTATTCTCATTTACTATTAAGAGACCGGCACTCAAGAATCAGCGGAATGTTTCTCAAAAGCTGCCCAATATTGCAAGGGTTCTGATTGTTGATGATAATGCTGGTAACAGAACCATTCTTCAGCACCGATTTAAAGAGTGGGGAATAGAATCGGTAACTGCAGAGAGCGGCTATGAAGCCCTGGAGGTGATCAAAAACAGCCTTGCGTTTGATATCGCCATTATCGACTATGACATGCCCGGACTTAACGGCATAGAAACAATCACAGAGATTAGGAAAATACGCAACTCGCCTTCAGAAAGGCAGCCGGTAATTTTGCTCTACAGCTCCTGTGATGACAATCTGCTGCATGAGGAGTGTGTGGATCTGGGAATAGCGCTCAAGTTGGTAAAGCCAGTGCGGACCGAGGAAATGATCGGGTATCTCAAAAAAATTGCAAATCATCAAATCGAAGCCGGGTCGGATGATCCCCTGAACGCTGGCATGGACGCAGAATACATCAGCAGTGAAAGAGTAACGATTCTGGTCGTTGATGATGTGCCACTGAATAACACTCTGATTAAAACGGTCATTTCAAAGATCCTTGTGCAATCCAAGGTGCTTGAAGCCAAAAACGGGCAAGAGGCTGTCGAAATGTATACTGAACATAAGCCCCACCTGGTATTCATGGATATACAGATGCCGGGAATGAATGGGTTTGAAGCAGCAAAAGAGATTTTTAAAATTGCAGATCAAGCGGATGCCCCGACAAAGATCGTTGCTTTGAGCGCTTCAAACGAAAAGACTGAAAAACAGAACTGTTTTGACTGTGGCATGAGTGATTATCTTGAGAAACCACTTGACTCAGGGAAGTTGTCGGCTGTTTTGGAGAAGTATTTGTAAGATGTAAGCTCATCGAGTAAATTGGTCTGTCTGCTCTATTAAAAGGGGGCGATTGTCGGGTGTCGAGGGGTAGGATGGGACCTATGTATCTTTCTCTCTGTATAGAGAGGTTTCAGAACGAAATAATCGCCTGGTTCAAAACATAATCGGCTTTAAGCCGGTACAAAATATTCTATCATATTCCTTCCAGGGGCGGGTTTCAACCCACCCCTGAGCGGTATGAAGTAATGGACACAGCCTTCGCGGGGATGAGAGCCGTGGGGTTAACCCAATCCCCGGTGGAAAGGCGATTACGACTACGACAACGAAGGACATCCGAGCCCCTACGCATCATGACTCCCCAACACCACCCTTTTCAGTAACCGTATCAGCCCTCCCGACACTCTGTCAACGCCACTGTAAATTACCGGCACTACAAAAAGAGTAAGAAAGGTAGCGGACAAAAGCCCAAAGACAACACTGGTTCCCATCGGTCCCTGCATCTCTGAACCTTGTGCCCGTGAAAATGCCATAGGGAGAATTCCTGTAATGGTGGTAAGTGAAGTGATAAGAATCGGGCGTAAGCGAATGCCTGCTGCCTTTACAATTGCTTCGCCCTTGGCCATGCCTCGGTGGCGAAGTTGGTTGATATAGGTGATCATCACAATGCCGTTATTAACCACGACACCTGCAAGTATGATAACCCCCATCAATGCAGGAACTGACGCTGGGTGCCCCATGATCATCAGACCAAATACTACACCGATTATTGACAGGGGAACGGTAGTCATAACAATCAGTGGTTGCGAGAAGCTTTCAAACTGAGCAGCCATTACCATGTAAATCAAAATAATTGCAACAAGGAAAGCCAGACCAAGATCAATAAATGTTTCAGTCATATCCTTGTATGAGCCACCATATTCAACGAAGTATCCCGAGGGCATGGAGAGTTCAAGAGGTCTGAGCCTTCTTTGGATCTCTTCAGCATAGCCCTGAATGTCACGTCCTTGAGTCTGAGCAGTAACCGAAATACGTCTGACTCGGTTTTCCCTGGTTATGGAAATCGGTCCCCGTTCCTGAACAGTTTTACCAATATTACCAATCTGAGTAACGACTCCCGTTCTCGAAACAATGGGAATAGTTTCAATACTCTCTCTTGTTGAGCGATCCTGTTCGTCAAGGCGGATCCGCACATCAAACTCATCCCCCGAGTCACGATAACGGGTAACAACCTGACCAAGATTGGCATTCTGTATGCCTCGTCCGATGTCAAGCATTGTTAGTCCCATAAAGGCCGCTTTGTCTCTGTCGGGAATTATGCGCAGTTCCGGCTTCCCGTCTCTCATTGAGACGTTTACATCATATAATCCGTCAATGGAAGATATAACCGATCGTGCCGAATCGGCATACACTTTAAGCTGATCAAGATCACGGCCGAAAATTTTGAGCTCAATTGGGTTATCCGATCCCCCCATCATGCCCATTGCCGGAAATTCCACCATTACATCGTGAAGCTCAGGGATGGAGTAACGAATTTCATTCACCACTTCCTTTGTCTTGCGGTTACGCTGATTGAATGGAACCAGCCTGAAAAAAATCTGTGCCTCATTGACATCTGTTGAGGATGCACCTCCGCCTCCCGGCCCCCCCATGTTTCCGACCATCGCTGCCACACCCTCAATCTCAGGTATGGACATGATCTTTTGTTCTATGGAACTTACAAGGCGGTTGGTTTCCTGAAGATTTGTGCCAACCGGCAGACTCAAAGAGACCTGGCCCATACCATCATCGGTGTCGGGCATAAATTCACCGCCAATAATGAACATACCGGCGATACTTGCCGCAAAAAGAATGGCCGTAGTTCCAAGTACAAGATACCACTTAGCAAGTGCCCACTTCAGAGCTGATTCATATTTGCTTTGGATACTATGAAAGAGTTTCCCGCCATGTGCCTCTGCAGTTTCAACCCCCTTGTTCTGTTTTTTCTTAAAGAGCACCGATGCCATCATCGGGATAATGGTAACTGCAACAAAGAGCGAAGCTGCAAGCCCGACACAGATTGTAAGAGCAAGTGGTTGGGCTATTTTTCCGGCAAATCCCCCCGAAAGTGCAAGTGGCACAAACACTGCAACAGTTGTCAGGGTGGAGGCGGTGATTGCCATCGCCACCTCACCTGCCCCGTCAATTGCCGCCTTGTTGCGATGGGACCCATCTTCCAGATGACGATAGATGTTCTCAATCACCACTACGGCATTGTCAACAAGCATCCCCACCGCAAGGGCAAAACCTCCAATCGTAATAATATTAAGAGTATATCCAAGGACATACATTCCAATAAATGTGGTGATAATGGAAATGGGAATTGCAAGGGTGATTACAAGAGTAGGCCGCCAGTTCCTTAAAAATAACCAGAGCATAAGAATCGCCAGTATACCACCGATAAAAACGGAAAATGCAGTGTTGCCGGTCACCTGCTCCACAATTTGTCCCTGATCAAAAATGGTCAAAAACTGGATGTCCCGGGGCATTATCGATTTCATCTCATCAAGTTCTGCTCTGATCCTTTGAACTGCCTGAAGCGTATTGGCCTGAGACTGCTTGGTGATGATCATCACTACTCCGTCATTGCCATTAAGGCGCATGAAATTGCGCTGTTCCTCAAAGGTATCATCAACCCGTCCTATATCACCGATTCTTATAGGAGCATTGTTGACCGTAGTGATAATGGTGTTGGCAATTGTCTGGATATCCTTGAATTCTCCCATTGTTCTGATGAGAAATTCCTGATGACCTGAGGAGACATGGCCGCTTGAAATATTCATGTTCGATGCAGCAATTGCCCCACTTACTGCGTCAAGATTGATGCCATACTGATCCATGCGGGTCTTGTTGAGAAACACGTTGATTTCTCTTTTCAGTCCACCGTTGACCATTACACCTGCAATACCATCCAGACGTTCCAGTCGGGGAGAGACGGTGTTTTCCAGATAATGCCTCAGTTGCGAAGTGTTGCTCATTCCGGTAACGCCAAAAAGCACTATAGGTATCTGGGATAAATCAAACTTCATCACCATCGGATCGGAAATTTCATCGGGAAGAAATCTTCTCATTCTGCTGATATTTTCTCTTATATCCTGACCGGCAAAATCGAGGTTTGTTCCCCAGGAAAAAGCAGCAGTAACAACTGACTGTCCTTCAGTTGATGTGGAGTAGATATCTTCAAGACCACCAATAGTGGATATGGCCTGTTCGATGGGACGGGTTATAAGCTGTTCTACATCCTCTGCTGCTGCTCCCTCATAACTGGTTGTCACCGTAAGAACAGGAAACTCCAGCTCGGGCATCATATCAAGACCCAATCGGGTAAATGAAATAACCCCAAACAGGATTATTATGCAGATAAGCATCGTTATGGTCACACGCTTGGTAACCGAAAATTGAGGTAGTGTCATTGCAAATTACTCCTTATTAATCATGTCGATAGAAACAACCTGTATATCAGTGGCCTCTACCAGACTGACATTGTTTTCGATCAGTACAACCGCACCTGAATTGAGTCCGCTCACGATTTCGGCAAACTCTTCGGTCACCAGTCCTGTCGTTACACTCATAGGCACCGGCCTGGTAGTAAAGGGAGTTTCCCCGCTCTCAACGGTAAAGACGAGCGTTTCTCCGTTTCTTCTAACAAGTGAAGCCGAAGGTACCGTAAGCACATTTTTCTTGCTGTTAATGTCGATACTTACCTGCGCAAACATACCCGGTTTAAGCAGGTGATCTGCATTGTCAATTGCAACGATCACCCTTGATGTTCTGCTCATGCGGTTGAGCGCAGGGTTTACCGTGTGCACCTTGCCCTCAAACACGGTGTCCGGATAGGCGGTGGTTTTTATGGATGCTACCTGACCGGGTGTAAGATGAATGAAACCTCGTTCAGGAACCATAATCTCGATCTTCATCTTTCCAAGCTGTGCAAGCTCAACAATTGCGGCAGAACCGGCAGCGCCGGGCATCCCGCTGTAGATCTCACCTTCATTAAAATGTCTGCCAATAATGGTCCCTGCATAGGGAGCCCGAATCTCAACGGATGCCTGCAACAAGGAATAATTTGCCATAGCCGCCGCATAGCCCGATTCTATCTGCTCATACGCCTGCTGGGTTGCACTGCCACGTTCCTTAAGTATTTTCACCCGTTCATACTCACTGCGCAACTGACGCAGATTGGCGCCAGCAGCCTGAAGCTGACGGTCATCCATTTTAACAAGAAGCTGTCCATGGCGCACATTCTGTCCCTCATCCACAAAAATGCGCTCGATCTGACCAGGTGATGCGGGTGCAACTGAAACCCGCCTGAAAGCATCTGTTGTACCGGAAAAACGCAGCCTCTCGGTGATATCCCGGTGCGCCGCTTCTGCTGCTCTTACGGTAAGAGTAATCTTCTCATGTTCAGACGATAAATCGTCATCTTTACCGACACAGCCCTGAATCGCAACGGTAAACAATAGCAGGCTAAGAGAAACTCCCGTCTTTAATAATCTGGAAGCTGTTGTTCTCCTGTTCATCATACTTTTCCTTTCAGTACACGTTAATCTAAACTGATAAGATATTCAAGATCAGCACGTTGTGAATGATACTCACTTAATGCTGCATAAAACGATATTTGCGATTGCATACGGGAATTCTGGGCACTGAGCAGCTCGCTGTTGGGTACCATCCCCTGTTGGTAGTGGTCATTGGTAACCTCGTAAGCTCTTTTGGACTGCTCAACGCTCCTTCGGCTGATATCCAGTGCCTCTGCTGCGTCAATGAGTGACTGGTAACTGTTTCTAACCACAAACTCCATGGTATTGCGTAGCTCCTCAAGTCCCAACTGGAGCTGCCTGTAGCGGGACTCGGCCTGTACTTTTTTCTGCCGGCCCGCGCCCCAGTCAAAAATGTTCCATTGGAGAGCAAGTGAAACGGTCCAGTTGTCCTGCCACTCCAGTGATTCAACACCGGTGGACTGCCCGCTGTATCCGGCCTGCGCAAAAAGGGAGGGGATCTGTTCTGCTCTGGCAATCGAAACCTGACTGTTGATTGCTGCGAGCCTGCTCTCCATCGCTCTTATTTCAGGAAGCTCTGTCCGGGCTCTTTGGGAAAGTATGTCAAGTGAAGGAATAGCAAAATCTTCCGGTTCGGGAATCTGATCCTCCAGAACAAGAGATCTGTTCAGGGGCAAACCAATAAGATTGGCAAGGGCATTCTCTGCAGCCTGCAATCGGCTCAACGCCTGCCTGCGCGAAAGCTTCTGGTTGAGCAGCTGAACATCGGCCGCAAGAAGTTCATGTTCGCCCTTCACCCCCACTTCAACTGCATTTGCAAGGTCTGTCTTGAACTGTTCCAAAAGCTCAATTGCATTGTCCATCGCTTCAACTCCCTTTTTTGCAGCAAGGAGTCCGTAATAGGTCTGGGTTACCTCCCTGACAACATCCTTTTGGGTCGCTTCCAGATCTCTTTGCGCTGCCACTCTTCCCTCCGAAGCCATATTGTGGGCTGCTCTGATTCTGCCTCCGGTAAAAAGCGGCTGATTGATATTTACAGAAGCATTGAAATTGTCCTGATTGCCGATTTCTGCAGAGATGGGATCCATTCCGGGAAACATGGATGGCAACTCCATTGATGGCGCTTTTGATAAGCGGGCATAGCTGGCAGTTCCGGAAACTTTGGGAAGATACCCTGTAAACGTTTCTTTAACTACCGCATCACTTTGGATTACCTGCTCACGGGAAATTTTAAGCCGGATATTGTTCTCGAGGGCCATCTCAATGCAATGGTCAAGATTCAGCACGGCTTGGTTCGTCCCTGCATAAATGGTTACAAAACAGAATAACGTCAGTGTTGAAAATAGTACAGGTACTCTCATATCGTTTCTCCGCTTTTTGGTGCCAACAGTGGTGTAAGAAAAATCAGCAGCTTGTCAGTTTCTTCTTCAACGTCAAACTGCTCATAACCCTCCATACAGGTCTGCATAAAGATGCCCTGGATAATCGACTGAACATAGGTGCTGATAGTTTTTGAATCGAGTGGTGTTGTAAACTGCTGCTGTTCAAGGCCAAGCTCTATTACCTGAAGAATAAAACCGGATATCTCTTCCCTTCCCGCAACCACCGATTGGAACAGCTCTGAGTGCTTTGTGGCGATGGTCGCCATGTTGGAGATTCTGCTCTCGATGATATCTCCAAATGACTTGTGAAACTGGGAGTGTTTATGCATGGTAGAAAAGAACAGAGAGATAATTTCACGCAACGCTGTAACTGCATCGCTATGCCGATCCACTATCGCACCACACTTCTCAATGAGGATGTTCTGTTCCCTCAGTACCAATTGTAAAACCAGCGCTTCGCGGTCGGGGAAATAGTGGTACAGTGATGCCTTTGAAAACCCGGCTTCATCGGCAATGTCCTCAAGCCTGGCTGCATGATAACCATCCTTTGCAATGATCGTAAGTGCTGCATCAAGAATAAGGTTCTGTTTCATGTTGTGCACGGCACGAATTCGTTGTGACTTGGGGTCCATCGGTGTATATCTCCGGATTAAGTATGCGTCGATTCAGAAATCTAAGCTCAAAATACAGCTTTTCGACTTTGTAGTCAAATAAATCGAAAGCGTGGTTAATGATAGTCACATTTGGACATCTGTTATGACTTGCCCAGGGGGGTATCTCAGATCCTTTTCCAGCCCGATTCCATCTGCCAGGGCTCTTTATCTCTTTTGCTTATGGTTGCTGTCCACTCGTAAGTGGTTGGCCATTTTTTGAAAATTCCTGCCACGGTATAGAGAAAACGCAGAGAAAGCTTGGTCGGTCTGGGTTTCCAGCCTCCCGAAGGGATCATTGCAATCGTAACAACGCTCTCTTTGTTCTCTACTATGTACTGGCCGGTGATTTTTCCGGTTGATGAGTGTGCCGTTATTTCAAACTTTCCTGCATGAATGGTGTTTTCAGCCAGAGAACGGATATCGGGAAAAGGTTTTTTGAAACTCAGTTGGACCGCACAGATATGATTGTTCCGTGTAATACTGCCTATTGATGGAGAGCCGTCTTTCCACTCAAGAGAGATGTTTTGTTCCTCTGATTTGATCTGCCTGTTTTCAGGTTCCACGGCAATCAAAGGCAGCTCTCCGTTAAAAGCCGGGTTAAGGGTTGCAATGAGAGGTTTTGGGCTGTAACGGGTGAAAAGCATTTTGGTCCAATCCATAGGCAGTGGGAGTTGATCAACCTTGTGTTTTCTGCCTTGTATAGAGATCTCAATTTCGGTATGTTTTTTTCGTACGAAATAGAAATCATACAAAAGCACAAGCGGTAATGCAGAGGGGTTTTGGGCAGCGCTTCCCATTGGAGCTAGCAGTCCAAACGGTTTGCGCTTTCGGGGATTTTTTTCGATGATCCTTATGATCACCGTTCGCTCATTGCTATCGCTGAATTCGTAATGCACATTCACGCCACCCTCACTGATTTCAAAGAGTGTATGGGGCATTTGCCGCTCAATCATGTTGGCCACTCCTTTGCCGGCAATGTCAAACTTGCCGGGCTGCGGTTTCAACCCCGGCTCATGGTACACATCAACCCTGCCATCAAGCCTCCAGCCAATTACCAGGTGTCCCTTACCCCCAACCGTGTCGTCAAAGACCTGGGGTTCAAATCCAAGATAGAGTGTATCGGGATCTTTCTCGAAGTTAACCAGCAGCAGGCGGTTCATGGGGTCGATATTTATTGTAAAGGGATTAAGCAGGTGCATTTCTCAAGTCCTGTGATTATGTGATCGAGAAGAGTATGTTGGTTGGTATCAAGGTAAAAGGGTGCATACTTTTTCTACGTTTCTGAAGCATAATTCGTGCCATGAATAAGAAATGGTGTAAAATGGCTTTTCTTAACGCTTTAAGGGGTAAAGATACCATTGAATTTGGAGAAAAGAGTGTGAGAGAATTCAACACAGTCTGAGAAACCTGGTTACAGCTATCCCATAGATTGTAAATTAATGCTTCTAATAGGACTCTTCCATACGGTATCAAAAAGAAGGTTTTCTAAAAAAAGACCCAGAGGCCTATGTACATTCACGTATGGGTATAGTATCAGTTTTAACCACCCGGTAAGGGGTCTGGGGGTTAAAGTATGTCAGTACTTTGTCACAACTAGTAACTTTATCTTTAGTGCTGTTTAGTAAACATAAAGGTTGAATCTCGTCTGAATGTATGATAAAATTGGTGCGTACAATATCCTTGGGAGATCCGGGACGTACAGTGGTGTGGTGTACAATTAAAAAATGGGCGGGTATAAGTGAGTATAACAGCTGGAATAGAGAATATTGGCTTTGGCAAAAAACTGATAGGGGGAACAGTTCTTTTGCTGGTCATCGTCTCTATCGGTGTCGGGATCATCTCCTACACTCAAAGTCACCGCAGTGTTCGAAATCAGGTACTTGCGACTATTCCCCAGATGTCCAGGTACGGGGTGATGATAGTTCGAAGTGAGATTGACAGGCACATGGGTATTGTAAACGAGATTGCCCGGTCGAGTGCAGTGCGAAGCATGGATTGGGATCAGCAAAAAGGGGTGATGGAAGAGGCTGTGGAGCGACTGGGATATATGGGTATGGGCATTATTCATAAGAATGGGCATGCAATGTATCCCGATGGAACAACAGCTTCGCTTGGTGACAGAGGCTATTTCATTAAAGCAATGCAGGGGGTTACGAATAGTTCAGATGTTTTGATTTCCCGGGTAACCAACACGCCGGTGATGATTATTGCCGCACCAATAAAGAATTCTGATGAAGATCCTGTTGCGGTGCTGCTTGTCAGGGCTGATGCTTCATGGCTAAGTGAAATCACCGACCAGATAGGGTACGGGGAGAGAGGATATTCCTACATAATTGACGGCAGCGGTGCACTTATTGCTCATGAGAACAGGGATTTCGTGCTTGAACAACGCAATTTCCTTGAGGAGGGCAAAACTAACACAGAATTTGCCCGCCTTTCAGGGATGTTTGCACGAATGGTAGCGGGTGGGGCCGGTTTTGATGAGTATCCGTTTATGGGTTCGGTTCGTTCATTCTATTATGAACCTATACCCGGTACGGACTGGTCATTTGCGGTTGGATCATACCACGACGACACCTTTCGTGGGATATACTCACTTCGTTTAGGGATATTTCTGGCTTCTCTGATTCTTGTATGTGCCGGAGCGGGGTTGTCTTTTCTTTTTGCAAAGTCAATTATACATCCCATAAAAAGAACTACCGACATGCTCAGAGATATTTCCGAAGGTGAAGGGGATCTGACCAGACGGCTTGAAGTCCCGGCCAAAGATGAGATTGGTGAATTGGCAGGTTATTTCAACGGGTTTATTGAAAAGCTCCAGGGACTGATCGCCTCAATTACCGGTAGCGCCGAAACTGTCGCAACTTCTGCTACTGAACTTTCAGCAGTCTCAACACAGATCGCCTCCAATGCTCAAGAGATGAAGATGCAGACTTCAACGGTAGCTTCAGCAACGGAGCAGGCAACCATCAATGTTAACTCGATCTCAGCAGCCGCTGAAGAGATGTCCTCATCGACAAACTCGGTTGCCACAGCAATTGAAGAGATGAGCGTATCACTGAATGAGGTGTCTCGTAACTGCCAGCAGGAGCTCCAGATAGCGGCAGAGGCGAACAACTATGCAATAAGCAGTAAAGAGGTGATGCACAAGCTGGGTATCTCTGCAAAATCCATAGGTAAAGTAGTGGGTGTGATAAATGACATTGCGGATCAGACAAACCTTCTGGCTCTCAATGCAACCATCGAAGCTGCTTCGGCCGGTGATGCCGGAAAAGGGTTTGCCGTTGTGGCAAATGAAGTAAAGGAGCTTGCAAAGCAGACTGCAACGGCCACTCAGAAAATAGAAGATCAGATAGAGGAGATGCAGTCCAACACAGAATCTGCGGTAAAGGCAATTGAGGCGGTATCCAGGGTAATAGAGGAGGTTAACACCATATCCGCGACCATAGTAAGTGCAGTTGAGCAGCAGAGTGCAACCATAAATGAAATAGCACAGAACATAAGCGGGTTAAATACCGGTGCACAGGAAGTGTCTAAAAATGTGTCGGAATCGGCCTCCGGACTCACCGAGGTGTCCGCAACTATTGCGGGTGTAAACAGGTCCGTGGCTGATACCGCAAAGGGGATTGTACAGGTAACAGCAAGTGCTGATCAATTGGCCAAACTATCGGTTTCTCTGAAAAAACTTTTAGGGCAGTTTCGGGTGTAGTGAATAAGCCTCTGTAAAAAAAGGTTTTGAATATGGTTCTGGGTGAGAGTAAACTAACGGTTTTGGTCCTATCGCTGGCTGTAAAGGATTGAATTCATCGCTTTGTATAGTAAAAGTATTGAATAAAAGAGTAGCTGGGTAACAGGAATCTTGCAGTTGAGGTAATTAAACAGTACTATCATAAAAAGAAGTAAAAAAATCCATTAAGGAGATGGCAATGAGTAAAATTCCATTTGTGGCAAAATTTGGTATAACAACATTTGTACTTGGGTGTGTCGGCATATACATGATTGTAGTGCTATATAGCGACATACCTCTTGAAATGCAGCTAGTAAGAACCAAGTTGGTTGCTGGAGTATTGATTCTTATGTGTGCCAGTCTGCTGTATATAGTTTATCGTTTTAGATATCAAATGTTCTATCTCGAAGGCTCACTTGATGCACTGGAGCAACCGGTTACAACCACCGATATGAAGATGCACTGGAAGTTTATTAATAAGACCACCGAAAAATTGCTTTCCGGGCGTAACTTAAATAAAAATAATGTTGTTGGTAAACACTGTTCAAACTGGAAGGCGGATATTTGTCATACAGAAAACTGTGGCATAACATGCTTACGAAACAACAAACCTCGTACCTTCTATAATCAGGAGATACCAGGTGCTCAAAGCATGTATATGCAGGTGGATACCAATTGGATCTATGATGACATTGGCAGGCGGATAGGTCATGTGGAGGTGGTCACCAATGTTGAGACAACCAAACGGCTTTCAAAAACTGCCGACACTGTAGCTGTCGCCGCCAGTGAACTTCTAAGAATAAGTACCCAAATTGCCACCAATACCGAAGAAATGAGTACACAGACATCCACCGTAGCGTCCTCAACGGAACAGGCTACCACCAATATCAATTCGATCTCCTCTGCTGCAGAGGAGATGTCCTCAGGAGCGGATTCTGTTGCCACTGCCATAGAGGAGATGAGTTCGTCACTGAATGAAGTTTCCCGCAATTGTCAAAAAGAGCTGCAGATTGCAGGAGAGGCGAACATGTATGCAAAAAGCAGTAACGAAGTGATGCAAAAGCTTGGTATAGCTGCAAAATCAATTGGTAAAGTGGTAGAAGTAATAAATGATATTGCCGACCAGACCAACCTGCTTGCACTGAATGCTACCATTGAAGCTGCATCTGCGGGAGAAGCTGGAAAAGGTTTTGCCGTTGTGGCAAACGAGGTAAAGGAGCTTGCCAAGCAGACTGCGCAGGCCACAGATGAGATAGAGAATCAGATAGAAGAGATGCAGTCTAATACCGAATCAGCAGTAAAGGCTATCAATTCTGTGTCCAATGTAATAGAGGAGGTAAATACCATCTCACAGACTATCGTAAGTGCTGTAGAAGAGCAGAGTGCCACGATTAATGAGTTGGCTCGAAGTGTGGCTGGTGTGAGCTCCGGGGCGCAGGAGGTATCGAGAAATGTAGCTGAATCCGCCACAGGGCTCTCTGAGGTGTCTTCCACTATTGCAGGTGTAAATAGTGCAGTGGCCGATACTGCAAAGGAAATCGTACAGGTTAAAGCGAGTGCAGAGGAACTGACGAAGCTTTCGGAGAGTCTTAAGGACCTTTTGTCGGACTTTTCAGGATAAATTCAACTGATCAAAAGAAAGCAGGGAGTCGTAAAAATGTAGTTGCATCAAAGGCTCTCAATGCAATTTTTAAATTATCGCTGAAATGCCGGTTTTGTGCGTTGAAGCTATTATGGTCTTTGCAAACCTAAATTACTTGTCAGGGTGGGAGGGTGATTATGTTGGTAACTTTTTTATGGAACTCAGTGAGTATCAGAAAAAAGATTCTGGGTTCATTTCTTACCGTGGGTGTAATCACCGTTTCTGCAATACTGTTGTATCTGATTCAGTTTATGCAGCAGGACCGTCAGACTATACTGGAGCAGCTAGATCATCAACTACGGGAATCTTTTGACCAATACATACGATTTCAGGTGGAAACTGCCTACACTATGGTGGACAAACTGGAAGCACTGGCTGGTCAGGGGGTCCTTGAGTCTGAAACTGCACGTGAAGTTGCAATACATCTTATTAGAGATGTTCGTTATGGCTTAAAGCAGAGCGATCTGACTGACGGTTACTTTTGGGCAGACACAAAAGAAGGGGTTAATCTTGCTCTTTATGGACGTACTGATGTTGAAGGTACCAACAGAAATGACCTAAAGGATGCAAAAGGTAACCTTTTGATACAGGATATACGCCGTGAAGCCATGGCTGGTGGTGGATTTACCGACTATTGGTTTCCTAAGCTGGGGGAAAGTGTGCCGCTTCCTAAAAGAGGATACTCCCTGTACCATCAGGGATTTGACATGGTAGTGGGTACCGGGGCGTACACCGACGATATTGATGATATTATGAGGGCTCATGCAGAGAATAGGGGTGCTGTTGTGAGAAGAAGCATTTCGCGCCTTATGATGGTTGGTCTTCTAGGTATATTGCTTGTTGTTGTGGCATCCTATTTCATTGGAAATACAATAACCGCTCAGATAAACAGTGTTACAGCCAGTCTCAGAAATATTGCCGAAGGAGAAGGTGATCTTACCAGGAGAATCAACATAAAATCTAAAGATGAGATTGGAGAGCTTGCAAGGTGGTTTAATGTATTTGTTGAAAAAATACAAAAAATAATAATAGTGCTCAAGGATGAGGCTTCTTCTTTAGCAACATCTGCAGAAGAACTCTCCTTAACATCAAGGCAAATTGCTGCCAATGCTCAAGAAATGACCACAAAGTCATCAGCTGTAGCTTCCTCAACAGAACTCGCTACAACCAACATCAACTCAATCTCCTCCTCAGCCGAGGGGATGTCCACTTCGACAAACTCTGTAGCTACAGCCATAGAAGAGATGAGTGCATCACTCAATGAAGTGTCTCGTAATTGTCAGCAGGAGCTGCAGATAGCGCAAGAAGCTGATACATATGCAAAGAGCAGCAAAGAGGTAATGAATAAACTGGGTGGTTCTGCAAAATCCATAGGAAAAGTAGTAAAGGTGATAAATGATATCGCTGATCAGACAAACCTCCTTGCGCTCAATGCCACTATTGAGGCCGCCTCAGCCGGTGACGCCGGAAAAGGGTTTACCGTTGTAGCAAATGAAGTAAAGGAGCTTGCAAAGCAGACTGCGCAGGCCACCCTTGAAATAGAAACGCAGATTGAAGAAATTCAGAGAAATGCTGTGTCGTCGGTTAAAGCGATTGAAGCGGTATCTAAGGTAATAGAGGAAGTTAATACCATTTCTCAGACCATTGTAAGTGCTGTCGAGGAGCAGAGTGCAACAATAAATGAGATAGCACAGAATGTGAGTGGGGTGAGTGCTGGTGCGCAGCAAGTTTCAAAAAATGTATCCCAATCAGCTACGGGGCTCTCTGAGGTGGCTTACTCCATCTCAGGTGTCAATGATGCTGTTGCAGCTACAGCAAAGGGAATCGCACAAGTGAAATCAAGTGCTGAGGAACTGGCACAACTCTCCAAAACTCTTAAGGGCGTTTTGGGGCAGTTTGTGGTGTAGTAGAATAACAGCAATACAAATATGATCAAAAGGGACTGCACAAGAATTATGCAGCCATGGTAAAAGGGTCAAAAAAAGGATGCAACGGATGTCAGAAACAGATCGAGAAATACTTAATGAGTTGATTATAGAATCAAGAGATCACCTTGATGCCATTGAACCGGATCTTCTGGAACTTGAACAGAAAGGCTGCAAGGTTTCCACCGAACTTGTCAACAGAGTGTTTAGGGCTGTTCACAGCATAAAGGGAGGATTCGGGTTTTTTGGAATCGAAACAATTGTAAATCTGGCTCATGCCATGGAAAATGTAATGGCAAGAGTACGGGATAAGGAGACAAAGGTTACCCCGGAAATGACGGATGCTCTTCTGATGGGTATCGACAAATTAAGCACTCTTTTAAATGATGTAAGCAATAGTGAGAATGTATCGGTTTCCAGAGAAATTGAAAAACTAACTCCTTTTATCGGCGGGGATATAGAAGTCAAGACTCAAATAGATGCGTCGCTTATAAACTACACCGTTGACAAAGAGAACGTCTTCAGCATGCTTAATGACGAAGTGCTTGAAAAGGTGAAAAGAAACGGCATGCTTCTCTACCAGGTAACTGTAGTACCGACAACAGACTGTACTACTGACAAACTCAGTGAGAAATTTAATGGGTGGGAAAAGTATGGTGAAATCATTCAAACCATCCCCGAACGAAAAAAGATTTTAAAAAATCAAGAAATAATGCAGTGTCAAGAGATCCTGGTTCTCTACTCAACGGTACTTGAACCAGATCTTGTCGGTGGGTGCCTTGAACTGGAAAACGAAAGAATACAGTGCATTGATGCACAACGGTACAACCAAAAAAGGGGTGATTCTGATGTGGCGGGTGATAAAGCTGTTAAGGAGTCCTCAACGGCTGAAGGCAGCGAAAAAAAGAGCTGTTCACATTTTGAGGATGTCTTACGAGTAAAAGTGAATCTCTTAAATTCTCTTATGAACAATGCTGGAGAATTGGTCTTGGCAAGAAATCAACTGCTGCAGTTTATCGGAAGACCTTTTTGCCGACTGCAGGAATCCCAAAATGTCGCTTCTGATGTTGTCAAATCGGTTACTAAGTTGTTGCATTCAAGAGGTGTTGTAAACACTCTCAATGATCAGGATGAGTTGCACTCTGAACTACATGATGCGGTGCTTTCTTCCCTGAATTTCAAACTGAGTGATATTCAGGGTATAAATACTATTGTACAGGAAGTGGACATGGTAACCTCTGTTCTCCAGGAGAGTATTATGCAGACCAGAATGCAGCCTATTTCGGTAGTATTCAGCAAATTCCCCAGAATTATACGGGATCTTGCAAAAAGTCTGAGTAAAAAGATCGATCTTATTCAAATCGGTCAGGATGTCGAGCTTGACAAGTCGATAATTGAGCTCCTTTCAGATCCGCTCACTCATCTCATAAGAAACTGTGCTGATCATGGAATTGAATCTGTTGAACAGAGGATAAAGGCTGGCAAAAAAGAAACAGGACAAATAGTGCTTAAGGCCTACCATGAGGGCGGAAAGGTGATTATCGAGGTTAAAGATGATGGCGCGGGAATCGATCAGGAAAAAGTCAGGGAAAAGGCGTTGGAGAAAGGTATTATCTCTCCGGAACAGTATGAAAAAATGTCTCAAAAGGATGTGCTGATGCTTATCTTTTCGGCAGGCTTCTCTACTGCAGAAAAAGTAAGTGATGTTTCCGGAAGAGGTGTCGGGATGGATGTGGTAAAAACGAATATAGAACGCCTTGGGGGAACAATTGATCTTCAATCGGATGTGGGAGTCGGTACCAGAATTACTCTTAAGCTACCGCTGACCCTGGCTATCGTACCCTCGCTGATTATTACCTGTGAGGGCAGAAGATTTGCCGTGCCTCAGGTTGGGCTTGAGGAGGTCGTAAGAATCAGAGCAAAAGATGTGACATCAAAGATTGAGAGAATCCGTAACTCTGAGGTGCTGAGACTTCGTGGTAAACTTCTGCCTCTGGTGCGGTTATCAGAGGTCCTCGGGCTTGCCCCAACATTTATTGACTCTAAGACGGGGCACCATCAATTTGACAAAAGAAGTAGAAAGTCAGACAGAAGAGGTACTCCTGAGCAGCAGGACAACGAGAGACAAATCACTGTAAATGAAAACAGGACTGGCACAAAGGACAGAAGGCAATCGGTGAAAAATGCAGTGAAAATACTTGTTCTTAAGTTGGACAAACGTCACTACGGACTTATCGTCGATGATATACTTGAAAGCGAAGAGATCGTTGTAAAGCCACTCCCGGAATTTCTAAAAGATAGCTATTGTTATGCTGGCTCAACCATTATGGGTGATGGATTAGTTGCAATGATCATTGATGCAGGGGGGGTCTCAAGACTGGCCGGACTTTGCTTTGATGATGTGGAAAAGGCGGTAAAGAAGAGTTCAGATAAACAGGAAGAAACAAAAATCCTCCATGAAATGCTCATTTTTAACCTCGGTGGAAAGGAATCTCTGGCGATTGGTCTTAATGAAATTGCAAGAATAGAAAAAAGAAAAATATCGGAGACTGAATTCGTTAATGATAAGCAGTTTATACAGGCTGGTGATTCAGCTCTGGAGATTGTTCGGCTTGATGACTACATGTCTCTTTCTGCTCCACAGCACAGCAGCAGCGATTCTCTGTTTTTGATCGTTCCCAAAAATACCCCAAGACCAATGGGGTTCTTTGCCGCCGAGGTGCGAGATACCGTACAGGCTGTTCTTGCACTCAATAAAGAGAATGTAAAAGGTATAGGTGTTAAGGGCTCCCAGGTACTCAATAATAGACTTACTTTGGTACTTGATGTACCTGCACTTATTGAGGCTTCAATAAAATGACCAACAAAGACCAATCAGATCAGCTCTATAAGGAGGAACTATGCCAGCACAATTTGCTACATTTTTTTTAGGTAACGATTACTTTGGAATAGATGTCTTGCTTGTTAGAGAGATTAACCAGAATATGGTTGTTACAGAGGTCGACCCTTCACCAGTATACATCGTAGGACTAATGAATCTTCGGGGGCAAATTGTAACTGTTGCTGATTTGAAAGTAAAGCTTGGTATTGAAGATAAAGCGGGTGTCTCAGGTGAAAATTGTATAGTACTTAAAACTGATGAGGAGCTTGACCGGTTAAGAGACAAAGGCTTTGGTGTGAGTAAAACCGCAAAGGATATCGTTGGCCTTATGGTTGACAGAATAGGCGACATGGTCACCGTGCATGAAGATGAAATGGAGTCAGCTCCTGCAAATGTAAATGGTGTCGATAGCCGTTATATCAGGGGAATCGTCAAGCTTGATGGCAAGCTGCTTGTTGTGTTAAATGTTCAGACCGTTCTTGCAATGGAAAATTGTAACCAAACAGCTGATTGCTACAAGGTATAAGGAGTAACTTTGTGATACGGGTAATGGTAGTAGATGATACCGTGATGTATCGAAAAATTGCATCGGAAGCCCTTGGTAGTTTTTCCGATGTAGACGTTATATGTACTGCGTCAAGTGGTGACATCGCTCTGAAAAGATTGGCTGCAAATAAGATCAATCTTGTTCTATGTGATATTAACATGCCGGGGATGAGCGGTGTTGAGATCCTTGAAGTCGCTAAGGAATCCTATCCGGAAACACTCTTTGTAATGATGAGTGGTATAAGCGGAAGACATGCCGAGGTCACAATCGAAGCACTGCAAAAGGGGGCTCTTGATTTTATAAAAAAGCCGGAGGGGTCATGCATACAAGCAAACAGGCAAGCCCTGAAAAATGACTTGGAAGGGGTATTGAGAATAGTTAGGGTGCGCATGGGTTTAAGGCAGCACCGGCCAGAAAAAAATAGCACCTCTTGTTCTGGCCTCCCAACCAACAGATCAAGTAGTCCGCCTCCTGTTGTAATGGCTGCCCCGATTCCCTCAAAGGTTGCGGTTCTCGCCATAGGGGTCTCAACCGGAGGGCCCGAAGCGTTGAATTATCTGATACCAAAACTTCCGGCCACGATTGGGGTACCGATTCTTCTCGTACAACATATGCCCAGGGGTTTTACCAAATCCCTGGCTTGTAGCCTCGATAAAAAATCAGCCCTTGCTGTAAGAGAAGCTCAAAATGGAGACCTGGTCGTACCCGCGACGGTGTATATTGCTCCGGGAGGAATACATATGACCGTTCGTGTAAAAGATGAATCGGTGGTAATTGGTCTGGATGATGGACCACCCGAAAACAGCTGTAAACCTGCGGTTGATGTTCTCTTCAGGTCTGTTGCATCAGTATATGAAGGTAAAGGGGTGCTGTCGGTTATTCTCACAGGTATGGGGGCAGATGGGCTTAAAGGAGTGAAAGCTATTAGAAAGAAGGGGGGCTACAGCATAACCCAGTCCCCTTCGAGTTGCGTTGTATACGGAATGCCAAAAGCCATCGATGATGAAGGCTTGTCCGACAAGTCTGTTGATTTGGCGAGTATGCATCTGGAAATATGCAAACTATTAAAAACTTTCTGAAGGAGACGATATGAATATTGTCTGTATTGATGATGAGCCCCTATTACTCAATGTCTACAAAGATGTACTTAAAAAAGTAATTATGCCAGGGGATACTCTGATTGTCACTGACAGTTACCAGAAGGTTTATGAATTACTCTCTAAATCGGGCATTGACCTGCTTATAACAGATCTCCTGATGCCCGAAGTTTCCGGTTTTGATATACTAAAGAAGGTTAAAAAGGAGCATCCGCGTATTGAGGTCATTGTTATAACCGGTCGGGCTTCTGTTGATTCTGCTGTAGAAGCAATAAAGTTGGGGGCAAGAGATTATCTTGAAAAACCGATCAACACTTTTCTCCTCTATGAAAAGATCTCTTTAATACGTGAGATTCTGCAAAGTAAAAATGAAACAGAAAATTACCGCTTCGCTAAAGAAACAATTGAGGACAATGCCAAAAAGTGCATTGGTGAAATGGAGATAAAGCTTGATTCAACCATTGCTTTTTCTCGTACCATCGAAAAAATAGTCCTCTCTATGAAGACTGATTCCGAGAAAGTTGATGAGATACAACACGCTCTCAAGAAATACAAAATCAAAAACTTAACAACTTTGACTAACGGAAAATGATTACTATGGAAGAGTACGCTACAATAGATTTTGCTGAATTCAAGCTCATGCGCGATTACATTGAAAAATACTGTGGTATAACTATCAGACAAGAGAAAATATATCTCCTTGAAACACGGCTCACAAGCCTTATGGTCGAAAGCGGGTGTAGCAATTTTCGCCAGTTTCACACTAAAGCTGTTAGTGATACAACGGGAAAACTTAGAGATAAGATTATTGATGCGATGACTACAAATGAAACACTGTGGTTTCGGGATACATCCCCCTTTGTAATACTCGATGAGGTACTTGTGAAGAGGTTTTGTGAACAGATTAAAAGCGGTGAAAAATCAAAAATGGTAATATGGTGTGCTGCCAGTTCGACCGGTCAGGAACCTTATTCCATTGCTATGACTATATATGAACACATAAGAACTCATCCGGGGGTCTCTGCGGACCATTTCGAGATTATTGCAACTGATATCTCTCCAACCGTTCTCTATATTGCCATGGCTGGAAGATATGATGGATTTGCCATTAGCAGAGGACTCGGCGAAACAATGCTCAATCGTTACTTCATCCAAGATGGTAAAGTGTGGATCGTTAAGGATGAAATAAAAAGAATGGTGCAGTTTAAAAAACTTAACCTTCAGGACAGTTTTTCACCTATCGGAAAGCCTGATATTATTTTTTGCAGAAATGTACTTATCTATTTTTCTGATGAGTTTAAAAAAGACATTCTCAGGAGAATGGCTGCAATGCTCCGACCCCATGGACATCTTTTTCTGGGCGCTTCTGAGTCGCTCATCAACTACTCTGCAGAATATGAAATGCTCAGTCACACCCGTGGTCTCTACTACAGGGTTAGATAAATACGGGTTAATCAAAAAAGGGGTAGAGCGTGAAAATATTGTCAATTGATGATTCAAGGGCTGTAAGGATGTTCGTGAAAAGTGCTGTGGATGTTCTGGGCTTTGATTTTGTGGAAGCTAAGAATGGAAGAGAGGCACTGGGATTTCTAAAAAAGGAGGGGGTGGTAGATCTAATACTTCTGGACTGGAATATGCCGGAAATGGATGGGATGGAATTTTTAAAACGTGTAAAAGATAACCCGCAATATAAAAATATACCAGTTACAATGGTTACAACTGAAATTGAACGGCATAGGGTTATTCAAGCCATAGGTAACGGTGCAAAAAACTATGTGATGAAACCTTTCACACAGGAGGATATTATTGGCAAGATCATGGAGAGCCTTGGAATGGGGCTCTAAGAGAAACTCGCTATCACATAATTACTAATTTAACAGGAGTGTTTTATATAATGGACGTCTCTTTCGTAAATCCGTTTATAACTGCAACAGTTGAAACATTCAAAACAATGCTCAACTGCGAGTTGAAAATGCAAAAACCGGTGCTGAAAATGGAAGCACTGCACCAATATGACGTTTCGGGGGTGATCGCACTAACCGGTCAGGCGCAGGGTATTATCGCACTGAGCTTTCCAAAGGTCCTGGCGCTCAAATACGTCTCAATTATGCTCGGTACAGAGATTAAAATCGTAGGGGACGACCTAACAGATGCTATCGGGGAGCTGGCCAATATAGTTGCGGGGTACGCAAAACAGTACCTTACAGAGTTCAAACTGACCATCAGTCTCCCAAATGTTGTTATTGGGAAAAATCATCGCATAGCCGTTCCCAAGGGCGTTCCAACGATGGTCGTTCCGTTTAGCAGCACGCATGGTGAATTTGCTATGGAGGTGGCACTGAAAACTGCTAAGTAACAATGGTGTTGGGACTTTTGTGGTGGTTGACAACTCTGCTGCAATGCAGGGAATTCAAAATACACCGCCGGCTATTTCAGGCTTTGCCGATATCGTAGAACGCATCTTGACGGGAGACAGGAAACAACTGCTCCGGGTTCTCCTGCAGGATGCGGGATCGGTGTCTCGGTTGTAGCGCTGGGAGTCCCCCGAACGAAAAACGTGAAATGTAGCCGAATAAAAGCCAACAGGGGGCAATCTCCCGGCAGTATAAGTTATTATTCCTCATTCTCCACACTTCCTTCTTTGGTGGGAGGTGAGAATAAGTTGCGGAAAGTCGCAGTGATGGAAATGCGCAGAGAGGCGCAGAGAGTAAACCCCCCACTCCTCGCTTGATCACGTTCTGCAGGATCAATTAATTCACTGCCCAGGCAATCAGTGCATCGAAAAGTTTCCACCCGTCAGGGCTCATGTTTCTGGAGGTTTGAATTGATGCCAGAAAGTAGATTCTTCTTGCCGGTGCAACATCCCCTGAGTGCATCTCATCACCAGGCTCGTAAGCGTAAATCAGTGCCCTGGACTCATTTCTTGGGTCAACGGCAATGATGTCTGCATCCGAAGAGGGGCTGCCCCCCTCAATGTTGACATCACTTTCTGCAAATTGAACGGTTCCCTTCAAGCCTGCTGCTAAAGGGTGCTGCGGCTGTATGATGCGCAGCCGTGCATGGGGTGAACCATTATCCGGGGCCGCCATTCCCAGTCTCCCCGCATAGTTTCTCTCATTACAAATGAGAGGGATCGGAGCGGTTTTGAAAAGTGTGTCAATAGTTTGGGTGGTTACAGAATAGGAGGTATAGATCAAATCCATGTTTATAATATCGTTTGGAGCTGCAGTTGTATAGTCTTTAAAGAAAACAGTGTATCCGTCTCTTTTAAGACGTTGAACCATGATTTGGTCATCACGAATTGGCAGGCCGATAAAAAGAATCTGAACAGGTTCGGCATTCAATTCGTTGCGTCCGGTATCAACCGGTACAAAATACCGGACCTTGGAAAAATCTTTTCTGCTGTACCACTGGGGCTCCGACCCCTCTTTGTATGCTGTGGGTACTATAGCAAAGCTCTGCTCTTCTGTTGTCGAAAACGGGCTGTACTCTTTTACTGCAGAACCGGCACCTGTATGATAGGTCAAATCTTTTAAATAGACGGTTTTGGTCTCAGTTGATGAGACGCTTACAGGGAGGTAATTAACTGCACCATCTTTAACAAATGCTATGTCGTAGTCGCCTTGTGGAGCATCGGTTAGGGTATAGATACCCAGCTCGTTGACTCTTGATGAGCATGAAGTTCCTGGAATGTAAACAGTAAGACCCTCAAACTGCTCACCACTGCTTGAAAAAATCCGCCCCTCAAGAGTGACTATCGGTTTAAGGGTTGCGGTGTTTTGAACCTCGGAGGATGTGTCAATTCCGTTTGTAATCTGCTGGTCGATAGCCTGGTAATATCCCGCCTGGCTGGTAAAAATACCAACATACGTTCCATTGGGAAGCGTGTCGAATTTATATAAACCAGTGCTGTCGGTTTGTGAGCTGTAACTGCTGCGAATATTGTCCCCGGCGGGGGTTACCATCACACACTTGAAAGTTACATCTATCCCTTCCAGTGGGTTTCCATACAGGTCTGTTACGAGCCCCGCATATGCCACAACCTCAAACGAAGACCCTGGGTCATCATCATTTCCTACAATCGTTTGATTGTTGCAGCCCATAATGGCCAAAAGCAAACAGAATGTAACGAATAGATAGCGCATGGCACTCATGAATCGCTCTCCTTATCATCAAACGCGGAGATTGGGAAAAACTGCATATTGAGCTGATAGACACGGTCAACATGACGATCTCTTTTTGAAATGTCGACGATACGTTTTCTGAAATCTTCGATCTCTCCAACCATCTCATCAAAACCCTCTTTTGATACCGATAATGAAAGTGCTGAGAGGCTCCTCTTTGTCTTTTCAAAGCGGTGCAATGAGTCACGTGCAATTTCAAGGGAGTTGATCACATAGTTGTTTATCCCCATTGTACAATCAAGCCCTTCGGTTGTCAGGTGAAGGCTGGTGAGTTTGTAAAAGCCATCTTCGTCACGCTTGATCATACCTAATCGCTCGAGAACCGATATTGCCTTTTTGGCTTCAGACGGAAAAATTGACGGCTGAACCATTTTGGCCAACGCGGAGTAGTCGCCATTAAATTTATAAAAGCTGAGTATCGCGCGAATTGCCGTGTAGTACCACTTGTCGAGTATCTCGTAGTGATCTTTGGGGATCGATACAACTGCGGCCTCTTCATATCGAAGCATTCGTTCGTAATGGTACTTTTTTTTCGTGTGCTTAACTGCCTGGTTATAATGTACCATGTCGGTGAAAAAGGATTTTTCGCGCGTTGTAAGCCCAAATACATCGGCAATCCGGGGAATCATAGCGTCAGAAAGTTTGGTCTTACCCTGAAATAGCTGTGTCACCAGGCCCAGGGATTTAAAATTCGCTTGCTGTGCGATAAACTGGTAATTGAACCCTTTGGTCTGCGCTTTCTTCGCAAGATATGAATCTTTGAGAAATTTTCGGAAATCGCTGTAGTGGAAAATTGATATCATAGATGTTCTCGGTTTAGGGAGCAATAGATACTTCTCTCTATTACAGCTGGTAGTATAGTTAATATAAGAAAAAATACTTCTTTAGTGAACACTTTTTGCAAAAGTTTGCGTAAATACGCGTAACTGGTTGGAAATAACAAATTATATGGTTAAAAAGTTTAGCTGCTCATCCTTTGGAAATCGACTTAGCCATTGTTGGCGCAATTGCAGACTATACATCAAAAAAATATTCTTCCATATTATTCTTCCATATCATTGCGATACTTCAATAGATGGTTTTGCTCTGTTTGGGTGTAGTATCTGTGGGTTGCAAAAACAGTCAGGGACAAAGGGACAAACAATCCGTAACGTGCAATGTCTTTTGTGCTGATCCGGTTCGGGTACTAGAGATACTTTTTATCAACTGGAATGAAAATTGTTACCCGACTAAAAATTATAAAGCAGTAAAAGGGCTAAATTATGGCCAAATCAACAATAATGGTAGCAGCTTATGAGAAAAAAATATAGAATAAAACTAAAATAAATCTACCACTCTGTTTTTTTTTCCCTTATATTAAGAGGTAGTAGTTGTTCAAAATACAGAAACTGTTTGACTAAACACTAAATCGGTTAATCCCGGTGGGAATGGGTGTGATGACTGCGTTTTTGCAACGATGGACTAAAACCGCTAAACTAATCACTGCTGCAGATGCTCCCTGGTTAAGTATCACCAAAGACCGGGCTGTCTTTGCAAAATGACAAATCAAACACTATAACCAGGGGGGGCTACCTTTATATGGGAGCAATACACCGTTTTATTCGGCCATTTACTGTAAAGTTCGTTTTCACCAGCATTATGCTCTTTTTAATGCTCAACTCTACTGCAAGCGCACAGAAAAAGTGGAATCATCCCGGCATACTGCACAGCGCAGAGCAGATTGCGATTGTAAGAAGTAAGATCGAAGCTGGTGAGCAACCATGGAAAAGTGCTTATGAGGAGATGAAAAAATCACCTCAATCCTCTCTTACTTACAGGCCTAAAGCCCGGGCTAATGTGGAGTGTGGTGGCCATAACAACCCCAATCATGGTTGTGATGATATGACCAATGATGCCCGCACTGCGTATACCCACGCTCTTCACTGGGTGCTCACCGACAAACAGGCGCATGCAGATAAGGCTATAGAGATACTTAATAACTGGGCAAGGGTTCACGATAGAAATACCAACAAAAATGCACCTCTCGTTGTTGGGTGGGCCGGACCACACTTTATAAATGCAGCAGAACTTCTCAGGTACTCAAACTCTGGTTGGAAACAGAGTGACATTAAAGCATTTGAAGATTACATCAAAAAGGTATATATCTCGGTAACTAATAACAGAACTCCTCCAACACCAAACTGGCTCTTTTCCATTCTTGAGGTTCGAATGGCGGTGGCAATTTTTACCGAGGATGAAGATCTGTGGAATGAATCCCTAAGAACCTGGCGTCATCGTATAAGAACTTCTATTTACCAGACATCTGATG
>SKJJ01000047.1 GCA_007115975.1 Chitinispirillum sp. | reverse complement strand
CTGCTCATGTTTTTTCTGTTCATAATGGCTCCTTGTTGATTGTTGATATTTTAAAGATACAAGGAAAACCACTTAAATACTGAATAAAAACTGTTCGAAAAAACCAGACCATCACACTGCCTCTGCTGTTTCAACGGCTTCTGCTGTTTCAACGGCTTCTGCTGTTTCAACGGCTTCTGCTGTTTCAACGGCTTCTGCTGTTTCAACGGCTTCTGCTGTTTCAACGGCTCCTGCTGTTTCAACGGCTTCTGCTGTTTCAACGGCTCCCTGTTCAACCTCAGCAGCATAGACAAAAAATAGAGTTGATAAATAGACTATAATGGCACTTAGATGTTTCATAACATCTCCTTTGTTGATGATGAGTAGGCCATAGGATCTATTTATTATTGTAAAATTTGATAATTGTTAAATGCAAGTTTTTTCCATTACTATCTTTGTTCACACCCGGTAAATCCGTCGTCTCTACTGACAACGGGTAAAACCAAAAATGCTCAGTCCCAGGAGAAAAAGATAATATTACCCTGGTCGAACATGCATTGACATAAAATCAGCATTGAGTTTTACCTGCATCATGTTATATGAAAAGTAGCCCTTTTATGAAAACAGACGTGTTATTAAGGCAAGACAAAGACAAAATGCGACCTCGATCCCGAAAGCCGAAAAAAAATACAAAAAAAGCGTGTAATTTGCCCCTCCCCTGCATCGGAACTCAATCGGGCGCTTCACGTTTCTTCGTCGTGGGGGGATTAAAAAAATGGGTTAAGAGATAAGAACATAGAAGGCCGCCGAGGTGAAAAGGCTAAGGGATGAAAATTAGACGTTCGATTTAAGCAAAGACAAAGCGCTGTCCCGCTCCCGCTCCAGAACCCCGGAAGCGGGAGGGAAAAGACCCTATAACCTTAAAACTCTTTAAACTTTACTAACCTGAAAGTTGGACAATCAGTAGTCCCCGACACTCAACGCTCCTTATGTCTTATTCTAAAACGAAACACTCGGCGCATCCACCGCCTGAGGAGCAGATTCGAAATAAGCCGCTTCCGGAAACGATGCCGCAAAGAAGCTGTACGGGATTTTTCTTCTGGTTGCATTAAGATCACCAACTGCCTCATTGTATCGTCGCCGTTCAACAGCTATACGATTTTCTGTTCCAGCAAGCTCATCCTGTAATGCAAGGAAGTTCTGGTTTGCTTTAAGATCAGGGTAATTCTCTACCACAACCATAAGACGCGAAAGTGCTGAGGTCAACTGTTGATTCGCATCGATCTGCTCCTGAGGAGTCCCGGCACCGGCAACACTTGCCCTTGCTTCTGTAATACTTGTGAGCACCTCTCGTTCGTGCGCCGCATACCCCTTTACAGTCTCAACAAGATTGGGGATCAGATCGAATCTCCTCTGTAGCTGACTTTCGACATTGGCCCACGACCGTTTTACCTGCTCATCAAGCTCAACAAGCTGATTACGCCACCCTACGATATTTGCGGCAAATATTACAGCCACCAAAACCACCACTCCAACACCGATCAAAACCTTTGTTTTACCGTTCATACAATACTCTCCTTCTGCCACTAATTTTCAATAACACCGATAATTGTTTTCACTGCATTTGCATACGCAACAAATCGTGCGTCCAGCTCAGAAACATCTTTTTCAATACAGGACTTTGCAATCTTCTGAAAAGGCTTTTCTGAAATTCCGTATGCTGCTTCTATCTCCTTTAACAGTTCATCTCTGTTAACCGGAACAGCTTCACCTTTAAGCATAAGCAAGCCGCGAAAAAACGGTGCATAGGCTTTCAGAGAGAGTGATGCCAGTTCAAGAAGATTCTTTTTGTTTTTCCGTGCATAGGGAAACTCCTGGAGCAGATGAAGCCATTTGCCCTTTAGTTCCCGCTCAACCTGAAGTCTGAGATGTTCTTTTTGAGGAGAAATCGAATCAAGAACATCCTCACCATAAAGCACCCGATAACACCCTTTCATATCCAGAAACTCAACAGGGTATGAATCAAGTGAGTTCGCTATGTACCCCTTGTCCATGAAGAGAGGAATACTAAACCTCTGCTTCAACAGTCTGGTCTGAATATCAGATGATTTTGCTATAAGCTCCAGATCCATTGAGCTGAGGATAACTAATAAATTTATATCGGATTTCCTGGGATTAAAATCCCCTCCTGCAGCACTACCGTAAAGAATCACCGCCAGAAGATCCTCACCATAAAGAGACTTGTATGATTCAACGGCTGTCTTTGAATATTCTACAGGATTAGTTATTTCTTTCATCTACTCTCCAATGCTAAAATGAACGGGATGCGCCGCCCCCGCCGCTTAACCCACCACCAAATCCACCCCCGAAACCGCCGCCAAAACCACCACGGCCTCCCCCACCCCCTCTTCTGCCACCAAGCAAACTGCTCAAGACAAAAAAGAACAAAAGTGAACGGCCAAACGGAGTGCTTACCATTACAACAAGAACAATAAGAAAGAGTATAATTGTAAAGGGGGAAAGTTCAAGATCTTCATCACTGTAAGCTGAGCCGTGCCCCCGGAATGGAAGTGATAGTTGTATCTGTTTTTCAGCCTCTACAATTTTTGCAGTCTCTATTACCAGTGCCAAAAGCCCTGCTCCATACTCATCTTTTGACAAATATGGAACTCCGTACTTGTCTATCAACCTGCCAACCCTGGCATCATTGAGATACCCTTCAGCTCCGTATCCCACTTCAATTCTTACCCTTCGCGGGTCAAGTGACAACAGTAGCAGAGCTCCTTCATCCCTGCCCCGTGCCCCTACTCCCCATTGTTCATACAGTCCAGTTGCGTACTCCTCTATGGAGTGGTCACCAATCGATGGAACGGTTGCAACAATCAGGGTAAACCCGGCCTGTTCCCAGAGTGACTGGCTTATTGTTGATATTGCAGAGACCATAGCGGGATCAAGAACCCTTGCATAATCACCCGTTGCTCCGGAGGGACGCCGGGGGTATTGGGATGCAAAGAGGCATGTCGCTGTAATAAGGGTTAGTAGTGCAGTTTTTTTCAGGGATATTTTCATTCGGTTATTCTGTCCAGCCTTCGTTTGTAACAAAATATTTTTTAGTCATAAATCATCATTTAAATAAAGATAACATTTGCCAGTGAGTGGAGCGGTAATGGCCTCTTACACCACCTCCTTCGCTGGGATCCCTATTACCCCCCCCCCTTGTTGAATGCGTAACCTGGACCTCTCTTCAAATACTTTTCGAATATTTGTGCTTTGGTTAGAGTTTCAAGCGCGAAACATGCTCTGATTTTAATTCTGAGAGAATCTGTTGCCCAGGTCCGAAGTATGACCCACCTATTGTTGAGGTTGATTTAAGCTTTCGGAAAAGCATGTGTAATACATTCAGTGCCTCCATCATTTAAAAACAGTTTTCACCTTGTTGCCCAAAGACTTTGCTGCCCTCATTCGTGACAACGCCAAGGAGGGCTAAAGGAGGTACGAAACGGCCAGACAGCCAAAACACTACCCAAAGGACGGGAGAAGGGATGCTCAGAATAGGCAGGCCAGATAATATGAAGCGTACTGTTTTATCATCGCTCTTAGCTGTAAATCCAACTGAAGACATGAGCAACGAAAAAAAAAATCTCACCACATCTTAAATAAAACTATATTTTGAGCTAAGTAAATTGCTCAGATGAGGCTTTTTATTTAGGCCACCAACTTGTTACACTATCAATAGTTTTAACTTTAAAAAAAGTATAGTAAAAAGGGCTTGTTGATAATATACTATTAAAAAACAGTACCATTTATTACCCTTCAAAATAGTGAGGACTTTTTCTATGTTTAATTCATCTCTGTTTTCAACTATCATGTTTTGTATTGTTGTGCACTTTTCGATCCTCAATGCAGAGGTGGTGAATATATCGGGAAAAGTCACTGATCAATCGGGTGATCCGGTGTCAGGCGCCGAAGTATCTCTGGTGAAAGGCGAAGCCATTGCTGCGACAACCAATTCCAAAGGCTTATTTACACTTGTCGGAACAGTAACACCCGTCCTTAATAGCCCGATTGGACCAGTTCCCTCCACGGTTATGGTAAAGGGCAGTGTAATGGATGTAACACTGGCATTTTCTTCTGAAGTTAACCTTGTTGTTTATAATGTGTCAGGTAGGGCGGTGCATTCTTTCAACTCCGGGAAGCTTAATGCCGGCACTCATACAATTTATTTGCCCATGAACAGATTAGGTCTGGTGTGTATATAATAGCGGTAACTTATGAGGGACGTAAGGGTACTTTTCGGTATGTATCATCCGGGCAGGAGTCATCAGAGTTTATCGGTTATCCCAACAAATCAAAAAAGTCTACCGCTATGATAACTGCCAATGCACTTTCTGGCCCTTTTATTGATTCTCTTGTGATAACTGCAGACGGACACGAGGTTCAATATTACCCACTGGAAAGCTATCTCGAGGAAGGGATAGAGATTACTCTTGAAGTAACTGAACTATCAACCGTGAGCTTCGAAAGTAGTGAGGGAAGTAAAGTGGAAGCAAAAACGGTGACAAGAGGACAAAGTATTAGTCAACCGAATAAACCCCTAAGGGGAGGTTTTGATTTCGCCGGTTGGTACAGAGATGCGCTAATGGAGAATGAATGGGACTTTGAAAATAATGTGGTTGTAAGTGACACGACGCTATATGCAAAGTGGACATGGGTAGGACCGGATCTGGTTGACCGTGACGGCAACAGTTATTCAACAGTTCAAATTGGCAACCAGGTCTGGATCGTGGAAAATTTCAGGACCACCAAATATTCCTGTGGCACACCTATTCCACATGTAACTGACAATACAGCATGGAGGAGTTTAGAAACCCCCGCCTATTGTTTCCACAGCAACACCACCAATCTGGATACTATCACTCAGTATGGGGCTTTATATAACTGGTATGTGGTAGATCCGGATAATGAATACCACATTGCGCCCGAAGGATGGAGAGTGCCTTCGGTACAAGACTGGATCGAACTTGAGGAATACCTTATCGCAAAGCGGTATAACTTTGACAACTCTACATCAGGCAATAAGATTGCCAAAGCACTTGCTTCTGACGGTGGTGAGTGGAGAGTAATCGACGTTGAAGGCAGTGTAGGGAAAGAACAGAGTACCAACAACAGCACAGGCTTTTCCGGTTTGCCCGCCTCATCACGTCACACTGACGGATTATTTTACGATATGGGAATGAGTTGTTTTTGGTGGAGCAGCACCCAAAGTGATGCGTTCGTCCATATGCGAAGCCTTGCCGATTACAACCCCTCTCTGATAAGCCAAACTCTGGGAAAGACTCATGGGTACTCGGTCCGCCTGGTAAAAGATACAGGGTCGAACAATGCCTTTGTGGTGAGTTTCCAAAGCAATGGAGGATCTGTCATTCAAACACAATATGTTACCCAGGGTGATCTTGCAGGTGAACCGCATGAACCAACAAAGGCAGGATATGTTTTCGACGGCTGGTATAAAGACGATCGTCTTGTAAACAAGTGGAACTTTTCCACTGATGCGGTCGAAAGAAACCTGATACTTTATGCAAAGTGGCTCTTATCCGTCACTGACCCTTTGGATGGCGATGGCAATAGATACACTACCAAACAGATCGGTAATCAACTTTGGACTGTTGAAAATCTCAGAACAACCAGATATGCCTGCGGTACACCTATTCCACATGTGACTGATAACACCGAATGGATAAGTTTAGAAACCCCCGCCTTTTGTTTCCACAGCAACACCACCAATCAGGACACCATTGGTCGTTTTGGGGCTTTATATAACTGGTATGTGGTGGATCCGGACAATGAGTACCGTATCGCACCCGATGGCTGGAGAGTGCCCTCGGTACAAGACTGGATTACACTTGAGGAGTACCTTATAGCAAATAACTATAACTTTGACAACTCTACATCAGGCAATAAGATTGCCAAAGCACTTGCTTCCGATGGTGGTGAGTGGAGAGTAATCGACGTTGAAGGCAGTGTAGGGAAAGAACAAAATAGCAACAACAGCACAGGTTTTTCCGGTTTGCCCGCCTCATCGCGCCACACTGACGGAGTATTTTACGATATGGGAATGAGTTGTTTTTGGTGGAGCAGCACCCAAAGTGATGCGCTCGTCCATATGCGCAGCCTTGCCGATTACAGCCCCTCTCTGATAAGCCAGACTTTGGGGAAGACTCATGGGTATTCTGTTCGTCTTGTCCGAAATATCGAATAGTTGAATGGAATAAGTAGTAAAGCGCTGGAAAGGGCATGCAAAGAAGCCAGTCGGTGATGATGGCGTTTTGGCGTATTGCGGAAAACGGTTATTCCCCGCAATACGCCATCTGTAGAGTCTATGTCTGCTTATACCAAGAGCTAAACCCATTTCCGTGACGGATTTGGCACTTTTGATAATGCCGAACTCCATTCCTGTCAACCCCTGGGTAAAATCTACGACGGTTCTCTCCTGATCCCATACCCCCCTTCTTAACTCCTGTCCACAGTATTATTGGAACTTCGAGACGTACAAGTTCCTCCAAAATACAGCCGGTTCGACACCCACATGGAGTCACTCCGGCCTTGAAATGGACACATCAGGGCCAACCACAAGGATTACCGCGATCGTATTTTTACCTGAAACAGGGAAAAATCCCCGTACCGCCTTGCGAAAGGAATTCTCAAAACCACCAAACAGTTCATTTTCTGACCTGCGTTGATAGTTTTTGACGAGTAGTGCGCCGATTACAAGCCCGGGCAAAAGCAATTGCTGTCAACTCGGTGTACGTTTCAGGGATTGGCTGCCAGGAGATAAGCACGGGAGGATCAGTAAAAAGGAGAATAGCTTCTTGCCACCTATGATTTACATTAATTAAGAGCAACTCAGTTCCTCAAACACCTTCTGGTTGCACAATAGCTTTTGGGTAGGTTATTTCTGTTGTCGATCTCAAAAAGTAACTGTGCTTTTTGAAATGAATTTTAGTGACAGACTCTAGTTTTTTAACGAGAGTGTTTACATCATAACGGGTAAATAATATCCAAAACCCTTGTTAAAAATAATTGACATCTCGTGAAAGCTAGACAATCATTATAGAATACTATTTCTGTAGCCACAAACTTATCCTCTGTTATTTATAAAGCTGTTTTTTTCTTTCCAACCCAACTAAGGGAAACTATAGTTTAAAACATCTGCAACGAATTAACTTTCTTGTTTGATAACTTTTTCACAAATTACCAACCCGCACAAAATCAAAAGACAAAACCATCAGCCTTTAACATTAGGAGAATCGGTGAATTTTAATAAGCTTATTCTTATACTTACGGTATCTTTTTGTACCATTTATGCTCAAAACCTAACTATTAGTGGAACAGTTACAGATACCTCAGGAGCTGTTCCTGTATCCGGAGCTGTTGTAGCACTCGAAAAACACGGCTATACAGCAACTACTAACTCAGAAGGAAGATTTACCTTAACAGGGGCCGTAAGCATAAGCTCAAAGATTCATAAGTGGAACTCCACCGCTCTATCTGCGAATATGAGCGATGGAATCCTATCCGTTTACGTCCCCAAACTGTCAATGGTCACCATTACGACTTACACACTTCAGGGTAAAGCTGTATCATCAACTGTTAAAGAGCTCAATGCCGGTACTCACCGGATTACCCAACCAGCTTTAAGTCATGGGGTATATATCTACAGGATAGATGCTCGTGGACAACAACTAGCTTTTAAAGGCTCTTATCTGGAACAGAGCAGCAAAACTTTAAATGCTGCAACTCCGGTAAAAACAGCAACAACTTGCATGAATCGTAACGCCCTGATAGATGATGTAATTATTGTATCTAAAAAGGGGTTGTTGAACTATCGCTTAATGGTTACCAATTCCGACACCAGTAATATAACAATAAAAATGATACCCAGCGCAGGTAACATTACCGATGCCGACGGGAATGTTTATGAGAGTGTTAGAATAGGTGATCAGGTGTGGACAGTTGAAAACTGGCGCAGTACGAAGTATGCAGATGGAACGAATATTCCCCATGTGATGGATAGCGCAGCATGGGGAGCTCTAACCACTCCTGCTTATTGCTGGTATAGCAATAAAACAGACCATAAATTCAGAGTAAACTATGGTGCTTTGTATAATTGGCATGTTGTCTCCTCGGAAAACCCTAAAAACATTGCTCCTGATGGTTGGCGTGTACCGACAGACGAAGATTGGACGATTTTAGAAAATTATCTTATTTCAAACAGATATAACTGGGACAATACCAGAACTTCAAATAAGATCGCAAAAGCTATGGCGTCAAGTGCCAGCGAGTGGAATAGCTATTCTGTAACAGGTGGAGCAGGTAATCGCCAAGCAACCAATAATCGTACTGGATTCTCTGCTCTTCCGGGCGGTTATCGTTATGTTAGCGGCGATTCAAACAACCTGGGAACCCAAGGACTATGGTGGAGTTCTACAGAGATTAATTCTACATTCGCCCACTATCGAGAACTCTCTTACCAATCTCAAAATCTCTTTAGGAATGACAGTAACAGCAGCTACCTAAGTAAAAGTTCCGGTTTTTCGTTGAGGCTAATCAGCGAATAAAAATTTATTAACACCCTGTACGGTTTCAGTCCGAATGAGCCTGAAACCGCTCGAGGTTCTTTTAATTTGCAGGTGACTGTTTGACAGAATGGTCGCTGCCTGCAGAGTGATATTTATTGCGCCCGCTTTTTCATTGGCGATGATCCCAACAGAAACCCGTGCCGACATCTTTACAAAAGACCGTGATGAGTCCGTTTCTGTACCCGCCTTTAACTGAATGGGTACCATCAGCTCACAAATGCTCTATCACCAAAAACGAGTAGTCCGCGCAGCGCTAAAAACGTGGCACCGAGTGAAGCGAGCATGGAGGAGAACCGGTGCCGTCTTCGGCAGGCGCCCAGAATAAAAAAGATCTTTTAAGAATTTGTACTGCCGGGAGGTCTGCCCCCTTGAGGCTTTGGTTCGGCTGCAGTGTAACTTTACGTTCGGGGGGACCACCAGCGGGAGTGCCGGGTTAGGAGAGGGATGTAAGGTAGTCGTTGTGCCGTACTCTTTTCCAAATAGTTTCAAGAAGAAAACAAACCCAGTGCCCACAAAAAATGCTACTGAGAAAAACGCGCTAGGGGGGGACGGAATGTGGACAATTCCGATTGTCCAGTACATCCAAAAAGTGGAGCATTCCGATGCGCAACGCTATAAACGGTACCGAAACCCGATTTCCAGCAACATAAGACCGGTTTCGATTCTGATACCAACCTGATTTTTTACGCTTCCATTCACTTAGCAGTAGGTATTACCCGAGCTCAGATATATATTCTATGGTTAAATGCAGCCTTAGAAGCACTGCAAACCGTTCTCTTCTTACCGAAAAGCCCGATAAAAGTGATAAAGCCAAATTCAATTACTGTTGAAGAGGGAAACCTCGCTCAATATTTCAAAGAGATAAGTAAGTTTAAGCCTCTTAAGTCCGACGTGGAGTCCGATGTAGCAGTCAGGATCAAAAAGGGGGACAAAAAAGCTCTTGATATGTTGGTAAAGGCTAATCTTCGTTTTGTGGTGAGCGTTGCCCGCAATTATCAAAATCAGGGCATTCCCCTGTGTGATTTGATTAATGAGGGGAATGTGGGGCTTGTCCGGGCAGCATATCGCTTTGATGAAAAGAAGAATTTCCGCTTTATCAGTTATGCTGTGTGGTGGATAAGACAGGCCATCTTGCAATATCTCGCTGAGCAGTCAAGGATTGTGCGTCTGCCCGTTAACCGTGCCGGCGCCATTCATCAAATCATGAAGACCCAGACCTCTCTTGAGCAGCGCTTGAATCGCAAACCTGATATTTCTGAGATCGCACAGGAGCTTTCCATCACTGAGAACAGTGTAAGAGATACTGTTTCAATTGCCAATAAGCATGTTTCACTCGATGCTCCATTTGTGGACGATAACGGGTCAACTCTTCTGGATATGATCGATGAGAAGGAAGAGGGCTCAAGTACAGACGACAACATGCAGGCGATCTCAACCAATGGAGAGATAAAGAGAATGCTCGACGTTCTCACCGAGAGAGAAGCGTTAATTTTAAAACTCTATTTCGGCATAGACAACGATTCTTCCTACACTCTGGATGAAATCGGACGACGACTTAAAATAACACGCGAACGGGTGCGACAGATAAAATCAAAGGCTTTGAGTCGGCTAAAAGCTTCCCCTATCGCACGCAGTTTTTAATCACCTGCGATTGAGCGCCCCCTAACGACACAGGTGCTACGTTACGCTATGATCTATACTAAACCCAATTCCTACAAGCGCTTTACATAGAGCCTCCCCCTCCTACAACTCCCTTCAAGTACAAAATTTCGTGCGCCAAAGCCTTGTTGCAAATGTAAACACATCGTTTAGTTTGCATTGAAATCAGTGCTTAACAGCAGTGCAGAATTCTCCACATGGTACAAAACAAAAAGGGCACCCCCGATACCTTCAGGAGTTGCCCTTGCAGATTTTCATCACCTTAACACTCAACAGGCTCCAGTGCTTAGAGTCATTACGTTGCATAGAAGTCTCCCACACTACTACTTAAAACTCTCCACCTCTTTTTTCTTCATAAGCAGCCGCCATATTTTATCCATCAGCTCTTTTCCGCTGAATGGTTTGACGATGAAGTCATCAGCCCCACTTGTAAAGCATTGGTTAATTTCATCTTTTTGGGTTCCGGCGGAGAAGAATGCCAGTGGGATACTTCTGGTCTCTTCCTGACTGCGCAGTATTCTGCAAATCCTGTAACCATCAAGTCCGGGGAGATAGGGATCTATGAGAATAATCGATGGTTTCTTTTCAAATGCTATTTTCAGACCAGCCTCACCCGTCTGTGCGACGATTATTTCAAATGAGCTTTCAAGTACCATTTTTGCAATCTCCACGGCCTCTCTGTCGGTATCGATAAAGAGTATTGATACATCTTCTTCGTCAACATCCTGTAGTTCCAGATCTTCCGGAATCCGAGGTTCATCACTGTAAATCGACTTGGTTTCATCATCATCCCAGCTGATTTCTGACTTAATCGGCAAAAGAAGGTGAAATTCACTTCCCGGAAAATCATGCTCCCTGACCCCATCGCTTTCGATCCATATTTTTCCGCCATGCCTCTCAACCACACCCTTTACAATAGAAAGCCCCAGCCCGGTCCCCCCCCCAAGAAATTTAGCATAATCGGTGGAGTGATAGTTGGTGTTCCCAACTTCATAAAAGGGGTCAAAGACACATTTCTGTTCTGCAGGATCAATCCCAATCCCCTGATCTTTAACAACGATGTGAAATCTTGAATCCTCTACAAAAACAGATACATCAACAACAGATTCATTTGGAGAGTACTTTATGGCATTACTGAAAAGGTTGGTAAATACCTGCTGCATACGCATTTTATCGCCATAAAAAAAGGGCGGTTCCTCAGGAAAGTGGCAATTAAATGTTAATTGCCGCTGGGTAATAAACTGCGAAAGTTCATCTACACACTCACTGATCAACTCCTTAAGGTTAAGCATCTCAGGTTTTAACCGAAGTCGTTTCTGCTCTATCCTTGTAACATCAAGAATATTATTCACCACACCATGAAGCCTGTCCGCTGCCCTGTTGATGCTCTCTATCATCCTGTATATTCCACCATCAAGCTTATCTCTCATGTTATCGATAATGATATCGGAATAGCCTTTAATTGATGTGAGGGGGGTTTTGAGTTCATGTGATGCGATACTTAAGAAGTTTGATTTCAACTCGGATACCTTTTTGAGCTCCGCATTGGATCGGATAAGCTCGGTGTTCATCTTTGCCATCTCAACATTTTTCTTTTCTATCTGTTCATTGACCCTGAGCTCATGGGTAACATCACGAAACACGACGGTGAAAAGATCATTGCAGTTTTCTATAAAAAAGGAGTTTACAACACAAATAACCTCACCCAGATTGGTCTGATGAATAGCGGTGCGCACTTCCTGCGTATTTCCGCTCTGTATATCAGCTAACAGCTCTCCCCAGGAAGGTCCAAAATTATAGGGTGATACATACTGATCAAGAGTAGAGCCGATCAGTTTTTCCCTGCTGCTTAAAAACAGATGCTCCGTATATTTGTTTACATAGCGAACAATACCCTTTTTATCCAAAACCGCGATACCCGCGGGTGTATTTTCTAATATCGACGTCAACAGATGATTTTCGATTTGCATAAAGTCCCCTTGTGAACAACTCCCTGATTCCCGGCAAAACTGTCAAAATGTACTTCTGTTGAAGGGTTACCCCCCATCACTATTAATAGTACAACTATTACCTGCTCAAACTCCACTTTTTTATTCCAAAACTGCCACCTGTCACTATTTTCAAGTTGCGCTCTTACCGATCCATCCTCCTGGATTTTAACGATTATATTGGTACCTTCACTTTGTACATGGCTTACTACTTTCTTGGCAACAGAAGCAATTGTTTGACAAATTGCCCCTTTTTCATTATCAGTCACTGTCATCCCAACGCTGCTAAGCCCCTGTATTGTACTGGATAATTCAGCAGCACGTTTTTTGTACTCTTTTGTACTATCAATCTTTTAAACCCCAGCCCAGAGCCCAACACCTCTTCTACACTCTCAACCGCTCTGCAATGCTCATCTATACTCTTATGAAAAACGATTCATGCCATCAAGCAGACCGCACGCTCTTTCATGGTGAAAAATTAACACTCTTTTCCTTTACTTCCAAATCGCCACCCTCTACTATTCCTGCTTTTTAATAGCTGCAATGTTCACTTCATTCAATGCAACACTCTGCACCGATCTCACTTTTTCACCTACCGCTAAGTTGCGCTATCTTTTTTTTCACCTCTTCCAGCCCTGAAAAATCCTCATCAACAACCAGTGACACCTTTTTAGCATACAGCTCAAGCAACCGGTACTCATTTGGCGCAAGCTCCTGATTACCTGAAATTATCGAAATGATGGTATCCACATCCTCCCCGTAGCGATACCCGGCCATAAATTTTCTGAACTGATTTTCCGCTTGGGTAAAACCAGCCGGATCGGCACGGTTATACAACATATTGGGTATAAAATTCTTAAGCAGATCCTCTTCGATATTATCAATCTTGGCAAGACTTTCCGGCTGAGCAGTAGTTGCACCCTGTTCGATCTGCGAAATAAGCGACTCTATCTCGTTTCTCACCCTTTGAAGCTGCTGTTCCCTGAAGCGGGCCTGATAAATAATCGGGACCGCATTGACACTTAAAACAGCATTTCCGATATTTTTAAAATTTCCCACAAAAAAAACATCCCCGGGCTGTGATACTATCTCCTCCTGAGAGTGAAATGGGACGATTTTAGCGGGTGTGGGGATAAAGTCTTCAAGCTCCCCCATATTCTCCAACCGCTCCTTGAGCTTCTGTGGATCAATTGCCCCTTCAAGGCCCTCCATTTTATCCATCATCTGGGCAAGCCCCTCCCCCAAACCCTCATCATCAATATTTACCCCCATCTCAGACTTAAGGAAATCCCTGAGATTACTCTGCTCTTTGAAGTTGCCCTGGGCAACAAGAAGACCATCATGAATCATCGAGGCGATAGGGTGTTTCATCGAGAGAAGATCTGCAGGCTCCAAATCGATTATACCGTATACCGTCACATGCCCGTCAAGATGTTCAGCATCACCTTTTTTTTGCTCTATATCCAATACCATTTGTCTACTCCGAATCCTTTTCACTGTTTTTCAATTTAATTTGTGTTGCCGTTATTGCACGAAACATTACGATACTTGAAATAAATATAAATACATGCCAAAGCAAATCTATCTTTACTCCGCTTATGGAGACGATAGTATTGCCCAATACAACCGGGCTGGAGGCAAAACAGGCTATCTTGAAAAACTGCCATAAGCTCCTGGCCCTGTCAAAGCGAAAGAGGTATGCGGCAAGCCCCAGAAAAAATATACTGGTCACCATAATCATGAACGTAAACACCATACACCAGATTAAAGCATTGAAAAAGAGTATCGGTATAATCTCAAGCAGTAACTTTTGCAGCATTGACTGGTTAAAAATGAAGTGTTCCGTATCACCGGCCAGCGTTTCATAAGCAATACGCCTTTCAAAATCAGTGGATGGCTGCAACGTAAGGTGATGACTGCCCATAACAACAGAGGGCCTTCTTTTACCCTCCCAGTTGTGCACCAGGGTATCAACCACCAGAAAGGTATCCCCAACAGCCGGAGCCAGTCCATTGAAACCAGCCATACGTTCAAGAACCTCGGAGATAAGATTGGCTGGGGGGACATAGGGAAGCGACCTGTTTGGTATAAGCTCCCCGTTACGGATCTCCATATCCGAAAAAATCACCGATAGCGGTTGGGCTACACCCCTGTCATCGTCTAAAATATAGTAGACTTTGAAAACTGTTGAGATGAGCACCGAAAGGACGAACAGCCTCAGCAAAAAGCCCGCTATACGCATACGGGTTGCAGAGCAGACCTCCACATAAAAGAGGGGTTCGAAGATAGCCTGGTGGAGGTCAGAAAAAAATTTCACTGTTCACCTTCTGGTTTAATGTTTTTGCCAACTAAAGAGTGACTAAAGGTAAAATCAGTTATTTGGTTTCTGTTGAGAAAAGAGATGGGAGAATGATGCATTTCATCCCTTCCGTGTCTTGGCTTCTCTCGATAGCCATGCGCAAAGTACAAAACAGTAAACAGATGTTCTATAACAGCGCTACCTTACCACTCTCAACGGCAGTGAAAATCCCATCACCCCTTCACGTTTTCCCTGATAGATACCCGGAAAAAGGGGTACACTACAGAGAGTACCTCTTAGTGCTTGTAATCCTGGACTTAAAGAACAGCTGTGACAACTACTCGGATCTTCATTCCCGCACTGTCTGTGCTTGGCCCAACAACCGCGCAGCAACGAAACCTCGACCAACTCTCAACAGAAACTACCTAGAAAATACAGGATGGGATCAAAAATAGCAGTTTTTTTTCCGTTGCGGATAAGCATTTACATCTTCCCGTGCTTCAATATTGAAATCAGTAACCCAAACCCCATCAATCCAGCAGCAATAAAACCACCCATACCAATAACAGGCATACCGAAAGCCCGTGGTGGGATATCCGAAAGAACCACAATGGAGGAGCCGACAACCAGTGATGCCAACACCAAGCCATATACAATCCTGTTGGTAGACTGATCTATTTTATTCAGAAAAGGCCCAAGCCCATGGTGACCGATCTCCATGTGAAACTTACCAGATTTAATGATCTGAAAAATATCCCTGGAGTCACTGGGAAGGTCCCGGAAAAGGTAAAAGTAGTCCTGCAATGCATCCAGGCTGTAACCAGCTACACGTCGGGGAGTGAGTTTTTCTCGGACAAGCTGCCGGGCAAAAGGCTCGATGTGTTTCATCATATCGAAACCGGGATCGAGCTTGTAACCAATCCCCTCCATTGTCACCAGCGCCTTCACCAGAAGATAAAACCCGGGAATGAGCTTAAGGCGGTGCATCATGAGTATCTGAGTGAGCCGGTTAAGTATCTCCCCCACATTTATCGCTCCAAGTGGTCGTGATGCATACTCCTGAATCAACTCAGCGATCTGATACTCCAGCTCATCCCCCCTCTTTGCCTGCTGATTGGAGATCTCATACAGAGTCCGTACGATTTTGTGAGCATCACCGTTTGCAACACCAACTATGATATCTCCCAGATATCCCCTTGAAGTGGGGGTTAGTATTCCGGTCATCCCAAGATCCAGAAGGCATATTACATTACCCTCCAGAATGAGAATGTTGCCCGGATGGGGGTCGGCATGAAAAAAGCCATGTCTGAAGATCTGTTTGAGGACACTGGAAGCACCTCTTGCGGCGATCTCCCTTGGATCCAACCTTCGCCTTTTAAGCTCCTCGATGTTGGTAATCTTGACCCCGTTGATAAATTCAGTTATCAAAACTTTACGGGTAGTAAGGTCGTGATACACCTTAGGGATGTAGACCGTGGGATCATCTCCAAAATTTTTTCTGAAATGGTCGAAGTGAAGCGCTTCAGTTACAAAATCCAGCTCTTTATTGATTGCACTTGCAAATTCATCGACAAACTGAACAGGATTAAAGAAATCCATACCCTGAATATGTTTCTGAAGCAGCCTTGCGATGTGGTACATTATGTGCAGGTCAATGGAGATAGCCTCGGTGATGCGGGGGCGCTGTACTTTAACCGCAACAACAGTTCCATCGTGGAGTACCGCTTTATTTACCTGGGCAATGGAGGCCGAAGCTACCGGTGTAGTACCAAACTTTTTGAAAAGTGCTGAAACGGGTGTTTTAAGCTCCTTTTCAATTATGCGCAACGCCTCCTGTTCAGAAAAGGGCGGTACGGCATCCTGCAGTGTCTCAAGTGTGGTTATAAGCTCCTGGGGAAAGATATCGGGCCGGTTGCTTGCGAACTGACCCAACTTGACAAATGTTGGCCCGAGCTCCTCCAGAGCCATCCGTATCCGCTCCCACCTGGAGAACTTTTCCACCCCTTTTTTCTTGGCCCTGAAAATCCTCCTGCCGACACTGACATACCGTTCGATGTTGAGCCTGGAGAGCAGATCACCAAAACCGTACTTTACAAGTACGGAGACGATCTCGCTGTACCTTCCAAAATGACGATAGTAGATTGATCCCCTGGGTCTTTGAAAATCGCTCACGTCTTCTCCTGATCAAGGGAGCGGTTCTCTATCTTACGCACCCGCTCCTCCAGTTCGGTGAGTTCCCTCTGAGTGGAGATGTTCATTCTCTTGAGGGTAAGCTCCACTCTCTGCTCTATCATCTTCTCCATTGCGTCCCTTGTTTCCGCCGACCGTTTCATCAGATCATCAATGAATTGACGCCCTTGCGATTCAGTCATTTTAGCCTCAGTGGTGATTTTTCCCGCAAACTCCTCCACTTTTTCGCCAGTCATCATTGCCAGACCGATTGCTGCATAGACACCTTTTTTAACACTCTCCAGCATGGTTTCCCCCTCATCTGTGGCGTTTTAAGCAGTAACTGCAGTTGGAACAACAGTACATTCAAACAATAGTGCCTGCAATGAGCGTTCCATTGATTGGCCGTTTACAAAACAGTGCAACAACCACTACGGCCCCTTATCGGTGCTATCGGCACCCGTCCGCTCTCTTTTATATGACACGTACATAAAAACCCAATAGATAAGCAACATCAAAAAAACGATCCCTGTTACCGCAGAGGCTTTACCCAAATAGATCGATTTTGGCATCATTTCAATACTATGCTCTCCCCTGTTTACCCTAATTGCCATCCACGCCAGATCGGCTCTGTAAATCTCCACCCGCTCACCATTGAGCCTGATCTCCCAACCGGGATAGTAGACCTCCGAGATTCTGAGAAACCCATCATCGGGCACACTTACATCTGCCGAGCGGTAATTTGGCGTGTACTCCTTCCACGCAACATCCAACCCTCCCGCTTGTACACCCTTTGACTGCTGTGCACTTTGGGCCCCTGATGGTTCCCGGAGCAATGCAACCGTAGTGGTGTAATCATAGGCACCACTCTTGAGTGCCCCGACAATACGATCCTCCTCCATCACCACATAATTTTTTACAAAAGAGATCCTTCCCAACGAATTTTTATTTTCCACCTTTACCAGCTGCCTGTTTGGAGTTCTGTAAAGAATGTACTCCACATTTGCAAGGTTGAGAAAAGAGTTGGCCTGCGCAACCCTGCCAGCATCCAGATAGGACTGTCCCTGTGGGGAGGTGCTGACCAGTTGGTGCAAATAGTTTCTGTCCTGCTGATCACCCCTGAAAGCCCTGTACCAGTTGAGCTCATTGTCATGAAATCCACTCACCTCCTCAAGTCCGTGGATCCCGATGTTATTTTGTGGAAAAGCACCGACAGAGAAAACCCTGAACGGCCGGGATTTCATCCGGCTCTGAAGTTCACGCACCGCCGGTTCAACCCGTGTATACGGATTGGGGTGACTGGTGACTATAAACTGAGAGTTCACCCTTGCGGTATCAATCAATCCAATGATCAAAATGGTAAAGCAGAGCACGTTTTTATTCAGTTTGTTGTTTACCAGTGCCACAAACATTCCAAGCACCGTACCCACAAACACAAACCAAAGCCACAGCGCAGGAACAAATTGGTCATGAAAATTGGTATCAAAATTTTGGAAGTTTCTCTGAAAGAGCATCTCATTGGCACTACTACTGCTTGGTAACAGACCAACCAGCCAGGAGACAAGGCCGTGAGATGAAAACACCAGGGTAAACAGGAACACCACCCCCATAGAGATCAGTACTCTTTTTGTCCACCTTTTCCTGACCTCATCACTTTTAAAACTGAACCGGCCATTCACCATATCCTTCAAAAAATAGACCGACAGCAGCACAGTACTAAATGTAAACCAGAACATAATCATGCTCGGCGCACGGAATCTGTTTACACCAGGGACGATGTGGTAGACCACCGCAAAAAGAGGTGTATTATCACCCATAGCAAACAGTACCGACAGAACAGCTACAGCAGCCCAGAATATGCGCCATCTACAACGGGGTTTTGAGATGATCGCCAGAACAGATAACAACAACGGCATTGCACCGACATACTCACTGTTTAATTTGAAAAAGTTGTGCCCCCAATAATAATCAAGAGCATTACCAAACTCATGCACCCAGATGGAGAAAAATTCTGGCCAGTGCAGTGACCATGAGGTTGCGTGGGCAAACCCTCTGTCAACACCCCGTACAGAATGGGCCTCATAGACAAACATCACTGCCGGAAAAAGCTGGATAAATGCAAGCCCAAGACCGATTACAACCGCCACCCAGAAATACCCTGCCCTTTTAAGAGACACACTCCTCTCATCACCACTTTTTATCCCGAAGATCAGGGAAACCACCCAGTAGAGAAAAAGACCCCAGAGTGCAAAATAAGTAAGCTGGACATGAGGGGTGAGAATAGCCATTGCAATCCCAGCTCCCAGTAACGTTGCATGGAGCAGCTTGGGTGTCTCCATCAGTGATTTGAGGCTCCAGATTATAAAGGGCAACCAGGCGATCACAAATATTTTTCCATCATGCCCCCCGTAAACATGAGTGAGGAACTGAGGACTTAACATATAAAAAGCCCCACCGATAAAGGAGACAAACCTGCTGCACCCAAAAGACTTGCGCAACAGCAAATAGAAGAACAAGCCGGCCAGAAAAATATGAAGCACCATTTTCAGACCAAAGGCCCGGTGTATGGGAAACAGCACATTTATGGGAAATGTGGGTGGATAGAGCGCATCGCTGAAAAGAGCATCTACTGTAGGCATCCCGCCCAGACGGGTGCTGAACCATGTGGGGAACTGGCCATGCTCCCTGACACTGTTCTGCATCACTGCCCGCTGATCCAAAGCATTCACCTGATCCGAATGCTGATTTCCAAGCATCTGATCAGAAAACAGAAACTCCCCAAACAGCACAACCGTTATCAATAGAAGTCCCAGTACACAAAACACCCCTTTGTGCTCCCTGCAATACTGCAACACACCCTTTCCGTGAGCATTGCCCCTTGCCTCTGATTCTGCTTTGACTTTCACACTCTTTTCATCCATAACTTTTCCCTGCCGGTTCTCTTTTTTGCACTTCATGATTTATTTATGATAATTATACCCGTTCGATAGCAGGCGGCTAAAAACAATACTCATCCAACTATCCAGTATTGCACTGGGCACTGCGCTAGGGGGCAGACCAATATTGCGACTCAAATCAGGCCACCTCAGTTATACCAGAAGGTTAAAATACCATAAACATGGTTTATCAGGCAACCGGTCAATGTGTTATGTGGTTTCTGTTATTTTCCACCCCTGAGGGGATCTTGCCGCTATGACTATAAAGGAAGGGATGTACTGCAGGCTCCGGAGCAACAGGCGGGTCTGTTGTAGGGGGGGGATGATTGGATTGGAGACACTTATGCACCCGTTTCAGTAACGGTTAAACAGTGGTACTTGGCAACCGATCCCCTCAATACACCAGCATCGGCAATGCTGCCGCCGGAGGACCGGGGAGCACCGCCGCAACGCACACTTCACTTCACAAAAAGCACGACATCCGCAGGGTCCAGTAAAAAGGAGTCCAGTATTGGTTCCCTTTTCAAATCAGAGGAGAGCATCTCGATTGCATCAGAGCACTTTTCAAGTTGCTCTGGAACTGCCCGCTGCTCAACCGGGGTCTCAGCCAGAAAGTTTTTATTGATACAGACATATACCGGATCGTTGCCTTTCTGAGAGGATTTTTCCAGAAAGATAAACGGCAGATGAAACCCCGAGAGATTTCTCCATCTGCCCTCTTCACCCAGAACAGGAATAGTTTTTTTCAGACTGTTTACCTTTTTGATCCACCCGACAAGATCCCAACGCTTGTCATCAACATCGCCAGGCGCTCCCTTAACCACATCCATTTTTGTCGTTGCCCCGTACTCATACCCCATGGGCATCATCAGACCTTTGGAAAAAAGTGCTGCAACAGCATAACGGCACTTCTGCACCTCTAAGGTGGCCGGTGGCTCATTTGCCAGTCGCTGGGTGTCATGGGATTCGGGAAATGCGATTGAAGGGGCAAACGCTTTAAAGGTTTCGTGCTGCTCAAGAGCCCAGGGGGCATCAAAATTCCACCACTTTGATGAATTAAACAGATAATCAAAGCCCACATCCCCCAGAGCCTCAACCTCACGTACCTGACAGCCAAGAGTTTCGGCGAAAAACCGTGTGTTTGATTGTCGCTTTTTTGCTTTGGAGATAAGGAATCTCCATAACTCTGCCGGCACCTGATAAGCAGCATCACACCGGTACCCGTATATGCCCATCTCCTGAAAAAAGGCGATCAGCTGATCCCAGTAGCTCCACAACCCCTCTCTATCGGTGCTGAAGCGGTTGTCGATAATGGCAAGGTCACCCCATACTGTAACATTTGATGGATCTGCCGGATCAACAGCATAAGGAGACACCAGCCCCCCCTTTTCATCCCTTTTGTACCACCGGGGATTGGTTTCAGTGAGAACGGAATCAAAAGCGGTGTGGTTGATAACCAGATCCATTATAATTTCGAACCCCAGTTCGCTGCAATTATCGATGAAGTTTTTGAGAGGAGTAAAGTCCTCGGGGCTCTGCCCTGGGCTGAGGAACAGGGGATTGAGCTTATAGTAGTCCTTGACGGCGTAGAGGCTGCCAGAAAACCCTGTGGTATGAAAGGGGTTAACAAAGATAGAGTTGAACCCCATCTTTTTAACCTTTGGTAAAATGCAGCTCCATTGATCAATCGAAGCGAAATGACGGGGAAAGAGGTTATAGATCAGGGCGATATCGGAATTACTCACAGTGTTCCTCCCATGATGACATTGTCGATCAGCCGTGTGGCGCTCTGTTTGGTTCGGCAGGCAACAGCAGCGATAGCAACCTTTTCGATGACTTTGAGCGGCTCAAGCGTGATCGCGTCCACCATTTCCACATACTCGACCTGAAAATGGTGCGCCCGGTTATAGATCTGTGCGATTTTCGACCGCAGCACCGCCACATCACGCTCACCCCCAACAAATGCCTTATGGGCTGCATTCAACCCCTTGCAGATCAGCGGCGCTTCAGCCCGTTCTGCCCCGGTGAGATAGATATTGCGCGAACTCAGTGCCAAGCCATCACGTTCCCTCACTACCGGCCCTGCCTCAATATGTACTGAGAGGTTCAAATCTCGTGCCATCTGTTGTAGCACCACTACCTGCTGAGCATCCTTCTGCCCAAACACCGCAACCTGCGGATTAACGATGTTAAAGAGCTTGAGTACTACGGTGGTGACCCCTCTGAAATGGCCCGGACGGCTTTTACCACATAAACGCTCTCCCAGATTATGAACATCAACATAGGTACTGTAATTGGATGGATAGATCTGCTGGGGTGAAGGTGCAAAGACAATCGCACACCCTGCTGCTTGAGCTTTTTGACAATCCTGCTCAATAGTACGGGGATAGTTTGCATAATCCTCATTGGGCCCAAACTGGGTGGGGTTAACAAATATGCTCATCACCGTCACATCACACCGCTGATTTGCAATATCAACAAGAGAAAGGTGCCCCTGGTGCAACGCTCCCATGGTGGGAACCAGCCCAACCGTACGACCACTTTTTTGGAGTGTCTGAGAGAGATTTTTCATCTCCTCTGGAGAACTGACTACTTTCACTCTTATCCCTTCGTCCTCTTCTTACCCTATGAGTTTTTTGAAGCAAGCCGCTCCTTAACATACAACCGGTCCTTTGAACCCAGTGGATGATAGAAGTGTGTTCCGCTTTTAACCGAAATTACCTGCTCAATGAGTTCGTTAAGATCCTGACTATCATTGACAAAATCGATATAATTGGTATTGATGATAAGAAGAGGGGAATAGGTATAATGGAAGAAAAAATGGTTATATGCCTGATTCAGTGTATCAATATACTCCGGATCCATATTGCATTCAAATGTACGCCCCCTCTTCTCTATCCTCTTAAGTAGCACATCGGTTGATGCCTGCAGATAGACAATAAGATCCGGCCGGGGGGTTGACTTCTCAAGCACACTGGCCATGTTATTATAAAGCATCAGCTCATCATCATGCAGATTGATACTAGCAAAGATCCGGTCTTTTGCAAACATGTAATCACTGAGCGTAACCTGATGAAACAGGTCCTGCTGCGCAACCATCACCGAGAGCTGCTTATAACGGGAGAGGAGAAACCAAAGCTGGGTCTGAAAGGCAAATGATGCCCTGTCGGAATAAAATCTGGAGAGAAACGGATTTTCATCAATCTCCTCCATCACCAGCCTTGCTTGAAAACGATCACTCAGCAATGTTGTAAGTGAAGTCTTACCTGCCCCGATAACGCCCTCTATACAGACATAATTCAGGTGAGGTGGCAATTGTAACCCCTGTAATTCCATAAATAGCCCTCAATTCACCGTGGTAGTTTCAGTAAGGAAAATAATTTCCTGCCTTTTCACATCTGAATCAATCAGTAAAAAACTTTCTCCTATCGTTTTACCGGTCATGGGTACAATCCAATCCGCACCAATCTGATTTAACCCCTCAAGACAAAAACGTCGTCCAAAAACCGCCGGGTGAGGAATGGTTAATTTGTCCGAAGAGATTATCACCTCATCATAAATCAATATATCGATATCAGCAGTTCGTGGCTTTTTCAACCCCTTGTGCCTTCTCCCCAGCGATAACTCTATCTCTTCACATTCGCAGAGCAGTTGGTACGGCGAACCGTTATACACCCCGGTGATAATCCTGTTGAGATAGGGTGTTTGCGCCTCCTGAACATCCACTGCGGAAGTCTCCATCAGAGAGGAGAACATCAGCGGGGGCCCAAGCACTGAAGAGAGCATGCTCTCCATTGCAAAAATGTTTTTAATTCTGCTACCGCAGTTGGTCCCGATACTTAATGCAACTTTTGACATCAGTTTACCATAGTAGAGGTTTGAATTAAGAGCAACCTGTAAACAGGTAATCACCGGTACTTTTTTTATGCTATATACTGTCCCTGTAGCTGAATGACTTTACAGGGTACCCCAAACCGGAGATGTTACTCAACACTTGTTTTTTCTTTCCGGCAAACACCATTACCGGCAACTCCGGTTGAAAGTACTCTTTTATCAGCTGATTAACCTCATCCAGTTCAAGGGCATTTATGGCTTTGTCAAACTGCTCTATAAAACTGTTTTCACGCCCGTACAACCGCAGCCAAAGCAGTTTTTCCACAACATTACCAATACCCTCAAGTTGAAAAGAAAGGTTACCTATTGCAAACTTTTTCGCCTTTTCAAGCTCATCGGACGTGACCCCAAAAGCGCAGAAATTACGGTACTCCTCAAGAACAGAGGCTACAACCTCACCGACATTGTCATTTTGTGTAAATGTATTGATATAGAAAACGCCAAATTCACGTTCACTGCTGATATGGGACGAGATTCCATAGGTGTGTCCGTACCGTGAACGAATTTTGGCCATAAGCCTTGAAGAGAAGTTTCCTGCACCCAGTATGTAATTTGCCACTGCAAGAGCATTGCGATGTGGATTTTTTTCACCAGCAAATGGCTGCCCCATCATGATCGTGGTCTGGGACAGATCTGGTTTATCAATAAACCTTACCAACGGGGTTTCCGTTTTTACCGCCTGAGCAACCACAGGCTGCTGCTTAGGCTGAGGATTCCATACACTCAGCATCCCTTGAAATTCCTGGTGAAAAGATGCGGGATCAAAGTCACCAGCAACAACCAATACCGCCTCTGCAGGCGAAAAAGTGTCTGCATGAAACTGTTTGACCTGCTCTGCTTTCAGACAGTTAAGTGATCGCTCTTTTTGAAATCTGCCGGCAGGATGATTATGCCCTGCCAACTGTGAAAAAAAGTGCCTGGTAACCAGAAAAGAGGGATCGACCGACTCTGCCTGCAACGAAGTCAGCGCCTCCTTTTTTAGCCGTGCAAACTCCTTTTCGTCCAGTGCCGGACTGCTCACCGTTTCCCAAAAGAGAGGAAAAAGGTTAAAGAAAAATCTTGAAATCGTACGACACATAAAAGTAGTGTGTTCTTCCCCCACGCTTGCTGAAACAGAGGCACCCCTGTATTCAAACTCTTCAGAGAATTTTTCCGAAGAGATCTCTTTAGGCCCCTTGATCACCAGGCCTGCGGTAAGGTCAGTAAGTCCCTCCATCCCTTGGGGGTCATTGTAGCGTCCAAATGGCATCTGGAAAGCGACAACCACCCCATCCCTTGATCTGTCAGCAACAGCGATAAGCCTGAGCCCATTGGAGAGCACCCGTTCATAAATCGGTGGAAAAACAGATTGTAACCCCATGTATACAGCCCTACTTTTTTCTGAAAATTCTTCTCATTACACCGGCACCAAAGAGAACCGGGTTTACCCTTTTGGGTTTGAGAAACAGTGTATGACAATCGGAATCGGTCCAGTACTTTCTTGCAGTCTCGATCAGGGTACCGATGTCCAGTTTTTTAAGCTCGCCAAAACGTTCTATCCAGAGCCTGTAATCACCATCTATAACCTCACTGTACCCGATTTTCTGAGCTATGTTTTCAGCACAATAGAGCTCAAAAGTGCGACTGGTAAGAGTGGTGTTTTTTACCTTATCAAATTCGCAGGATGATATCCCCTCGGAGACTATTTTTTTTATCTGCTCTTTCAAAGCCTTCTCCACCTTGGAAACCTGCACATCGGGTGTAAATGCTGCAAAAAACATGGACATGCCACTTCTTTTAAGAAGCTGGTTAACCCCGGACGACATCACCGCAACAGATTGATTCCTAACAATCTCCCTGTGCAGCCGCCCTGACTCCCCGCCGGAAAGGACAAGCTGCAGTATCTCCAGCGAAAGAGCATCCCGATGAGCTGATGGTGGTGCCGGATACCCAGCGATTAAGATTGGTACGTTGAAATCAACCCTGCTTTTTGTGGTTCTGATTCCCGGTGCATGCCTGAACAGCTCCTGATTGGGAGCAGTAGAACAAGGGTGTTTATCCTCTATTGAACCGAAATGAAACTTCACCCTCTCCAACAACGCCTCTTCACTCTGAAAATCTCCCACCACCACCATAACTGCATTTCCTGGCCGGTACCAGGCAGAGTAGTACTCCATACAGTCCTTGGGGGTCATTCTCTCTATATCCTCAAGCAAACCCAATGGGCTCAGAGCATAGGGATTACCCCTGTAGAACTCCTCTCTGAATTTCAGAAACGCTTTTGCAATGGGATTGTTCATATAGGAGTGGAACTCCTCAATTATCACCATACGCTCGGTATTAAAGAGCGCAGAATCAATAGTCAATCGGGCCATTCGATCAGCCTCAAGCTCCAAAGCGGTTTCCAGACAATCGGATGGCACGCTGTTGAGATAGGCGGTGACATCCTCAGCAGTAAAGGCATTGCAATGTCCTCCATAGTCATTGATACGCCTGGCGTGCTCTTCTGGCCTCACGTTTTGCGAACCTCTGAACATCATATGCTCAAGCAGATGACTTATTCCCCTTACACCATCCTGTTCGCAGACACTTCCAACTTTATACCACATCTGAACCGATACTATCGCAGCATCTGTTTTCTTCAGGCATATAACCTTAAGCCCATTATCCAGAATCGTTTCCCTGACATTTTCCAGCATTGTCCCGTTACTCTTTTTCTAAAAATTGCGCTGTCTGCTGCTCACAGTATTCAAGTACATGTTTAAAAATCATTTCACCCCGGGTATCTGAGTATACCAGCGGTGCTTGGGGATTAAATAGTCCCCCTGGAATCATCTTTTTTAACTTCTGCGGGTCCATTCCTCTTTTTCTCCAGCTAAGATACTCTTTTGTGGGGATTTTTCCAGTGTAAAGGGTATTACTATCCCCCTCTTTGACCGCACCCCTGCAGAGAAAGCATGCCATGGCGATCATTGCCGCCTCAGCCCTTTGCGGCTCATCCAGATGATCAAACTGCCCATCACCAAAAGCCCTGATAGTTTTGTCTCTGTGCAGGTCAAACAGTATAGAACGAATCTGATATTTTTTTTGAATCTGTTCTGTCACACTCTGTATGACCGGATAGTTCCCGCCTGCACCGTTTACAATTACAAACTTTCTTACCCCCTGCGCAATCCACCCCCGCAGCAGATCAATAAACAGGTTTTTGAAAGTGGCCGGTTTTAAAACAGCTGTTCCACCAAAAGCCCCAAAGGCCGCAGAACACCCAACGGGCACAAGGGGGGCCTTTAGCAGGGAACATCTACCAGCTATACCGGATGCCAGAGCTTGGGTAGCCATTGAAGCGATCCCCATTGAAGCGGTGGTACCATAGGGTTCAGTTGCACCAAAGGGGATAATCAAAGCGGGTTGCTGCCCGATTTTGTGCTCAATCTCTTTAAAACTGAGGCCTTCAACTGAATTGTCACTTGAGAAAGAAACAACGGTTTCCATTGATTATTTCCGGGTAAATACGTGGAGAAAAAATATCGGAGTGAGAGGATTTGAACCTCCGACTTCTTGATCCCGAACCAAGCGCGCTACCAGGCTGCGCTACACTCCGAAATTTCTATTCTGAATACAACGGGCTGGCACTGATACTACGGTTACCCGTTCCAATATAGATATTATCTTATCTGTAGGGCAAGAAGGAAGTAGCGCTCTCAATGAAAGGGGTGAGGATTAAGAGACTATTCCCCAAATCCTGCTGCAGTAAGGCTTAATTTTTTGCAATGATATTATATGCACTGCAGGGTTCTGAGTTTTGCACCTGTGAGTGCCCCCCCAATCAGATTTGCGGACTACTCATTTTTGAGCGCATATTCTCAGCGTAGTCATCGATCGAAACATCGGTTATTTTTTTGAAAGCCCTCTGCAGTTCCTCACGGTTTGAAAAACCCGACTGCTCGCATATCATCTCATCTGAACCTGCCGGATCAGCAGACAGGGCATTTTTCACACTGTTCACTCTTACCTGATCTATAAAGTCCTCCACACCTATTCCCAAATCTTTCTGAAACAGTGCCTCAAGAAATGCAGCGCCGGTAACAAGTTCATCGCACACCTTCTTAACTGAAAGTTCTTTGTCACTGTAATTGGTTTCTATATAACGGCACGCCTTCTGGACCTGCTTGTGCAGGATGGATAACCTTGTGGTTGTTAAAAACCGCCTTCTGTCCAGCTTATTGCTGAAGCTTATAAGGGTAAAGATTATCACGCCAACAGAAATCACCAGTATAAATATATGGACAACATAGGAGCGAAACCAGCGGAACACTTTTTTAGCCGTGGAGATCATCCGGTTTTCATCATAAGACCCCAAGACTTGGTGCTTGAGATCAGATATGCCATCACCCGAACCATCATCTGTCAGTTCAACAGCAGAAAGTTTTAAGCTGTCAGAGTGACCGGGGAAAGCAAAAAGACATACTACCAACACAAGAAGTGACAGTATGTTAAAAACAGTGGTAGTGACTAATCTTTTTTCGAACACCTGAAAATCTGCTCCTGAAGCATTGTATTGTAGTTGACACCAAGCACATCTATTTTGGCACTTAGCTTGGACCCAAACCACTGTGTTTTATCAAATGACCTGGTCTTAGTATCCTGCAAGAGTTGTTTTATAGTTTTTTCATTCAATATTTCGTTGGTTGATATCTCAAAATGGATATTTACATTTTCTGCAACTCTTTTTGAAGAGTCCTGAATCATCTGGAGCATCTCAGAGTAGGTTGTCTGATCAAACTTACTTTTCATACTCCTGAGGTATCGGTTGAGCTGTTCAGAAAAGAATTTACTGCTGAAAATGTAGTGTCTCTCATTTTTGTACACTTTACCATCATAGTAGTACTCCCCTATAACGGTTCCGCCGGTAGTCTTGACTACTGATTTGGGGAAAACCACGATTTCAGGCTCATCGAGTTTTTCCACCTGTTCAATGACATCTTGATGATTGAGCGGCTCTTTTTCTGCGCTCTTGTGCACCTGCAACAGATCCTCAACTGCTCCAAGCTCCTCTGCCGCCGGCTGAACTTCAACCTGTTCATCTCTGTTTTCTGCCTGGGGAAGGATTATTTCGTAGAGCCCATTTACTATTTCATTCTCATTTCCGCCCAATTCCTTTTTAAGCTGCCCCTCAATAAGCAACAACTCCTGCTCCCGTACCTTCAGTGTTTTAAGCTTATCATTGAGTTCGGTGATACTTTTTTCGCAGTCGTTGATCTGTTGTTTAACTGAGGCCACCTCTTCATCACTTTTCTGTTTCTGCTCCAGAAGAGAACGTGAATCTTTACTGATTTGTTTCAAATGCTCCTCCTTAAAGCGAAGGACATCCATTTTTTCCTGGTAATACTCAATAAGCATATCGATAGTACCACCGGTTGTGTCATTAAGAACATTCTTCTTTAATGTCCATAGCTGATCGAGGGCCAATTTGGCATTATCCTTTTCACTTGCAAGGAGTTTTTCTGCAATATCGTACATGTTTTCGGTTATATTTGCCGCCCTGGCATCAAGCAATATGGAATAAAACTTATTGGAATCAACAGAACTGCCAGATAATCCCAACACCGATTCGTTCATTCGTTCCAAACGCCTCATCTTTACCAGCCTTTCAAAAAACAGATATACCAACCACTACTGTTTAACGGTGCCTAAAATACCACCTTACCAGAGGTCTATCAAGATAGTATACCAACAAACAGTAACTTTGTCAATTTTTTTTATTAACAAATTGAGCACTTTGTTCTATTGACCTGAGTGTTCTTGAGAGATCCGGGTTTCTTCGGATGCAATCCAGATCGGTAAAACCTGCTCTGAGCGCCTTGAGAAGCAGTTTTTCAGCTTCCGACCTTTTCCCCTCAACCGCTTTAAACTCGGCGAGAAACATCCATGGTTCAAAACTCTCGGGAGAGGCTTTGCTGAATTCGGCAGCCAATTTATAGGCGCTTGTGCCGTTTCCAGTTTTCTTGAGAGCCCGCCACAACATCAGATGACACGCCGCAGAGGGTTCATCCACATACTCAAAAAAACGGATTACCCTCTCATAAGAGCCGACATTATAAGCGTACTCAACCAAACATTTTGCTGTGCCTGATTGAGGGGTTTTAACTGAGGAGAGTTTTTTGTAGAGGGATGCAATCTTTCCCGCACTCCCCCCTCTCTTTTGATACATCACCAGACGCTGCGCATCGAGCAGGTCGCCACTGATCTCTTTTTTGTCGGCCTGACGGAGAAGCTCCTGGGCTTGCGCATCATGCCCCAGATCCCTGAGGATATCGATACTTGCGGCAATAACAGAACTGCTGAGTCGGGAGAAGACCGCCATCGTAGAGCGGATATAGGAGGTGATATCACCACTTAAAAGTGCTGTGTGGCGAAGACCAAGCCAACCGGAAGTCTCTTTTGGTGCAAGCCTTACAGCTTTAAGAAAGCAGGCTTTTGCCTCCTCAAGCCGATCGAAACGCAAGTGTATGTTGGCAAGGTTTACCTGTATACCCCAGTCTGCCTTATTTAGCAGTGAAGCCCGGGTGTAGCATTCCACCGCTTTTTCATAATCCCCGCTCTTTTCATAGGTAAATCCCAGGTTTTTCAGAGCCGACGGATAATCTCTATTGTAATGAAGCGCTTTGTTAAACGCCGTCACCGCCTTGGCATGATCACCCGATGCAAGAGAAACATTGCCAAGATTATACCAGGCATCGGGAAAATCAGGACATAACTCCACCGCCTCCTCAAAATATGAGGCAGCCCTTTTCAGATCACCCTTCTGAGAGTAGTAGTTTCCCAGATTTAAAATTGCACCCACATTGTCGGACTCTATTGCAAGTACTTTTTCAAAGGCCCTGCCCGCCTCCTCAATATCGCCGGTCTTCATTTTTATGATACCAAGGTTGTTCCACCCCTCCACACGATTGGGTTTTAACTGAGTGATCCTGCGAAAGAACGCTTCGGCCTTCTTCTCTTTTGACATTTTGCATAAAAGATTTCCATAGTGAAGCAGAAATGAGAAATCCTCGCCATTGGAATCAAGGAATTTTCCATATACATCCAGGGCCTCATTATACCACCCCTGATCAATACAGTGCTCAGCAAGCTTCTGAGCCGTATCGAAATCTTCGGGATTGGCCAGATACTCCTGCCGCAACTTCTCAACCACCGATTCACACTCCATACCATCCTGCCGTTTCAGTGCGCCATAATCGCTATTGCGAAGACGCCTTTTGAATTTCTCTCTCCACCAACCTTCTCTCAGGCACCCCGCTCTCCATCCAGCCACTGTGGGAGACCAATCGTTCCCAGATCCTGGTATATCTTTGTGACAACTCCTGGGAGCCGTGAGCAGCCGATAGAAAATTATATCCGTTCTCCTTCATCTGCATAAATGATGTGGTGTAGAGCTGAGAGATCCAGTGGTCTCCTGCAATTATTGGCAGATGACTCAAAATCTCTTTTCCTGCCGGTATCACTCCAAACCGAGAGCTCTCCTCAATCTGACTGACACTGCCTGAAAGGTGTTCAACCAGTTTCAATGAGAGATCCCTATAGGGCGCATTTTGCGGAACAGCCCACCACCACCCACCGGTAACGATTGATTTACTGCCGGTTCGTACCGGTATTCCAAACCGATCGAGCTCCAGGGAAGATGCCATGGGCACAGTTGCAAACGCCAGATCACCTTTTTGCGCCAGATATCCATCCATGTTATCGGCACCTGTCCCATAGATATGAAACACATCTTTTTGGGTCAGAAGTGATAAAAACACCTTCTCATCTGCAAAAGCCTGCCAGAGGTCTTGCCTTGTCCATTTTTTTTCCCACATGGAAGGATTATAAATTCCTCCGTGGGCATACAGTGCTTCCCACTGAAACATATCAATGATCTGATCCCCTGTAATAGCAGTAATTGAGGCAGAATCGGCGTTAAACTGATATGCATGATCAATCTGCCGCAACCCACCCCCCCGCACAGGACTAAAGGGATGTGCAATCCGTGGCCCAATGGTACCATTGTGCTCCTGACGAGACCATATCCACCCAAGCACATATATATCGTAGAAATCCCAAAGCTCCGGGTCATCCTCCAACAGGTAATTTGAGGGCAAACCGTACCCGTTAACAAGCCTGAGGTCATTGTTGATTTGACTTCGAAACCCTCTCCAGACCCTTATTGCCTGGTGCACTTTTGATTTGCGATACACCATAATTCTGGTTTTGAACTCTCTGGGTACATAGTACTGTTTTTTCTGCACCACTCCCAACGTACAGAGCAACAACGTCTCTTTAATCTGCTCTAATCTTAGGGGATCGGCAAAGGTGTCAAAACTCTGAAGGTATCCGCCATTGACAAAAAGTTCATTTTCCTCAAACGGGACTTTTACCAACCCCGCTGCCCCTTCGCCTCTCTGCACCAAAAGGTTCCTTACCTGGGTACCGTCTTCAACATTCACCACCGTAACAGAAATTCGCTGCGCCCTGCTGAAGGGAGCAACGATCTCTTTTTCAAAAAAGTTTGCCTGCTCATCACTCATTTGAGACAGCACACTGAAATTTTTCCTTGTACACCCCCCCAGAAAAATGAGCGTAACAATGCTTAAGACCACCAAAAGGGCCATTCTTATTTTCATAACATCTTGCCCGCCAAAAAACTGTTGTTTCTTTTTTTTCGACTCAAACATATTTTTCCAATAGCCGGGGCTCAAAAAAGCATACTCTTTTAATTACAATATTGTAATATGAAAAAAGCATACTATATTTAACTGATAAAAACAAGAATTTAGGCTAATCCCTTGAACAGAGCGTTTTTATCCGGACCACAAAACTGATTTTATAACAGAACCGATCCACCATTCACAACGATACTATTTTTCCCTATGGATACACTCAGGTTAAAAGAGCAAGTTGAAATCATACGGCAGGCATTCAGCTATATAAACCGATTTCAGGATGAGACGTTCGTCATCAAAATCGATAGTATTCTTGTTATGCATGAGCTTTTTCCCGTATTTATAAAAGACATTGTTCTTTTGCATAAAATGGGAATAAAAATCATACTGGTTCCGGGTGCACGGTCCCGTATTGACGAAGTATTGGCAAAATTCAATGTGCAATGCCCTACGGTCAAAGGTGTGCGTGTATCTTCCCCGGAATCCATTCCCTTCATTAAAATGGCAGCCTTTGATGTATCCAACAAACTCATGACCATGCTTTCTGAAAATGGCGCCAACGCAATAATCGGTAACTGGGTAAAAGCAAAAAGTATCGGTGTCAGAGAAGGAACTGATTTCAAGAACTCAGGAATGGTGGAAAAGATCCAGACAGACATTGTAAAAAAAGTAGTGAAAGAGGGACTTATACCCATATTTCCCAACATTGGATGGAGCGCCAAGGGAACACCATATAACCTCTCCTCAAACCAGCTCGCCTTTAGTTTAAGTGTGGCGCTTGGTGCAGCAAAATTATTTTTTATCAATGTTCAGGGTGGTATAAAGGCACAGGGGTTTACAGTTCCTGAAGACGTTTTCACCTCTGAGGACAGCCTTATCTCACAGCTCACCATCTCACAGTGCGGCCAGTTTCTGGATAGCAACAGCGACAAGGAATACAACGAACAAATAGAGTTTGTCTCACTTGCTTATCGCGCATGTAAACAGGGTGTAAAGCGAGTACATATCATTGATGGTACAGCAGATGGAATGATTCTGCAGGAGATCTTCTCCAACCGCGGTATGGGAACAATGATCTACTCCAACCAACATGAGAATATCCGCGCCATGCAGCCCACAGACATTCCCCAGGTTCTAACCATAATGAAGCCACAATTCCAGGAACAATCACTGGTAGAGCGTTGTGCCTCAGACCTGGAAAAATATATTGATGATTATGCGGTGTATGAAGTTGATGGTACGATTCACGCCTGCGGAGCACTGCATCTCTACCCGAATCAGCAGGGGGAGATTGCAGCAATTGTCGTTGACAAGCAGTACTCCCATATGGGTACGGGGCGTAAAATGGTCTCCTATTTTCTGGAACAGGCAACAAAACGGAACCTTAAGTCGGTCTTTGTTCTTACAACACTCACTGCAGACTGGTTTGTTCAACAAGGATTTAGAAAAGGTGATATAACCTCGTTGCCTCAGGAGAAAAAAAAGGTGTACAACAGCGACAGAAACTCGCTTGTCCTTGTCTATGATCTCTCCTCACAACGTTCAAAAAGCGGTTTAAGTGTCGACTGACTCCACCCTGCTTTTTACCGTCTTCTCCAGGCGATCCAGTTTGGAACCCCATCTTCATCACGCAGATGCAGGATACGATTATCCCTTCTAACCTCAATTGCCATAATAAAAACATTCCCCCCAAATGATGCCCTGGCCCCTCTTACTTCCACTCTTTCATTTACACTGAGATTAAGGTCCTGAAAAAGCATATACCACGCAGGACCCAGATGAACGACATGCTCCTCCATCCCATCATTGACCGCAATCATAATCCCGTAACTCATATCATTCATCGGAGTCACCGTGTCGATTCTGGCTATAGTCCCCTCAATAAAATGGGGGCTGTTGATACTAAACATCTGCTCGTACCGACCACTTGCTCCCCACCCATCACTACCTCTCCATCTGATATTCTGCTGCGCAAAGGCAGTGACAGAAAAAGCGACAAGCAGCAAAACAAACGGCAGTAACTTTCGTGTATTCATAAACAGCTCCCGAAAATAATGTTGACAGTTATATGGTCTGATTTCAAAATAGAATCCGGCATGGCTCTTTTCAAAAAAACCAGTCCGACTCAGATAACCTCAAGCAGATCTGAGGGCAACTCTATGAGCCTATCTGCCCCGGCAGACTTTAGCTCACCCTCCGGACGAAATCCCCACAGCACACCCACAGCATAGAGACTGGCAGCTTTAGCCGTTTTCATATCCGTACCACTGTCACCCACATACAACATTTCCTGATCCGCTAACCCCAGTATCTTCTTTATGTGCAGCACTCCAGCCGGATCGGGCTTAACCGGAAATTCCCCTGCCCCAAGAACCGTTGAAAAAGATCCCTCAAAGTATCGGTTAACCACATCGACAGTAAACTCATGCGGTTTGTTTGAAAATACCGCCAGTTCTATTTTTCTGTTTTTAAGTTCTTTAATGAGCTCCCTAATTCCCTCATAGGGTCTGGTAGTACGGTCCCAGCGCTTTTGATACTCTTTTTTCATCTCACCCAAACTATCACTTATCTGCTCTTCACTGCTGCCGTACGGAAGGGCCCGTTTCACAAGCATCCTGACCCCTTCACCAACAAAGTACCGGTATTTTTCCAATTCATGAACAGGGAGAGCCTCTCTTTTGAGAACCTCATTCATCGACTCTCCAATATCCTGAAGCGTATTGAGCAACGTTCCATCAAGGTCAAAAATCACTGCTTTAATCGACATGAAATAGCACCTCCAGTTGTTGTTCGCTACTTTTTATACCCGGTATTTCTTACCCCGCGTATCTCCTTTTCAGTAAGCTCCCTTATTTCACCCGGCTTCATAGCCCCCAGTTTAACAGAGCTGAACTGAATCCGCTTAAGCCGCAGTACCTCATTTCCTACCGCCTCCAGCATACGCCTTATCTGGCGGTTTTTGCCCTCATAAAGATCAATTTTGACCCAACAGGGGTCATTTTTCCCCTCTATCCCGGTGATACCCCCAGCCCGAAGGATCTGATCCTTGGACGGGACTCCCGCAATCAGTTGCTGGGAATCTTCTTTGGTTAACGGTTTTCGTGTTTTAACCTCATACACCTTTTTTATCCCAAAACGGGGGTGGGTAAGGGCATGTATAAGATCCCCATCATTTGTTAAAACAAGTAAACCTTCTGAATTATAATCCAGTCTCCCGGCATATTTAAGATTTTGAGATTCAACCCCTTTTGCCTCAATATCCTGGTAAATAGTGGTCCGTCCTTCGGGATCATGCTTTGTAACAATTATCCCCACCGGTTTATAATAAGCCAGATATTTCATTTGAGTGATGCAGTTGAGGGTCTCTCCCAGATATTCAACGCTGTCACGGGTAGGATCAACCTTTACCCCCAACTCTGTGGCTCTTTGTCCGTTTACATACACTTTCCCTGAGGAGATAATCTCATCACATTTTCTTCGTGAACCGAGTCCGCACATTGCCAAAAAGCGATTAAGCCTGATCGGTTCTGCAATATTGTCACCGTTACCACTTTGCATCTTTTGTGTCCTTTTTGCTGGTGTATTCCTTCAGGTATTTTTTTCCAACCGGAATATCACCTATCCCGGAAACAACTTGTACCTCTGCGCCCAGAGCGCGGGCTATCCTTTGGGCCGAATAACCGTCAAGAGTGTACCCCTTATAGTTGAACATAATGGCCGGAATCAGCACTTTTGAGACCTGCTGCTCTTTAAGGTGCTCCTTAACTCTTTTTATAAGATCGGTTGCAGTGATAAGTCCTGCCACCGTCACACTCTCACCAAACACCCTGTTCTCAACACTCACTACCTGATATACTCCTCCGGTGAGATTCTCTATTTGGGAGAAGACTTTTTTCAAAAAAGGCAGTGCAAGAACAGACGTCACCACCAGGACTGGTTGGTTATGCGGTTTAAAACGGAGTTTTCCCTGCCGCAGCTGCCTTTTAACCATTTTCCAGTTTTCAAGTAACTGGCACACTAATCCAACACCGTTTTCTATTTGTGGATAGTCTTCATAGTAACTCTTCCCCGGCATTGTAATCTGGGCCGTAATGAATAACTCATCTGCAAGAAACAATTTCCCCCTTGCGGGGCCTTGTCTGTTGAGTTTTTCAACCAGTTGAAAAATCGCCAAAGCGCCCTCTCTGTCAACAGGGTCAAGCGGAACCTTTCTGTGTTTTGTCAGCCCTACGGGCACAATGGCAATGGAGAGCAGACTCTCTTTAAATGCCAGAAGATCCACAACAGATTTCTCCAGTACCGCTTTGTCATTGTAACCGGGGCAGACCACAATTTGTGTGTGAAAGGAGATACCGTTATCTGCCAGATAGCAGAGCTGAGAGAGGATGTCGGGGGCTGCCGAATTACCAAGCATTCTCTTTCTCACCCCGGTATCGGTGGCATGCACCGATATATAGAGTGGTGAGAGGCCCATCTGTACGACCCTGTCCAGATCATTTTTGGTTGCAGAGCTGAGCGTTACATAATTACCATTGAGAAAAGAGTGTTTGAAATCCTCGTCTTTTATATAGAGCCCGGAACGAAATCCCGGTGGCATCTGATTTATAAAACAAAAGACACAGTTGTTTTTACATCTGTTTACCGGTTTTTCAAAAAATTCAGCGTCAACACTGCTCTCAAAAGAGCGCACAGCGGTAGTTTGCTGTTTTCTGTTATTTCTGAGGAACTCGATCTCCATTACTGATTCAGCAGCATAGAAAAACATATCGAGCTCATCGTGTATGTTCTGCCCGTTGATTGTTAGAATTACATCCTTAGGACGCAGCCCTGAGGCAAACAGAAAAGAGCTTACAGGAAGTTTTCGGATTTTCAACCCTGGTACAGGGCCTGTTTTGGTGTTCATTTCAGAAAAAAGGTCCTTATTGGACAAAAAGTACGGTAAAAATCATCTGTTGATTCCACTGAAAATAGTTAATAGATAGGTACCGTTCACTAAATTCAGACATTTCAATTGAGCTGCTCTTTTGCCCCCTGATCCCGACTGCCCACCTTCTGTTTTATAATGACCCCATCTATAGCCGCCATACTCTTGCGAAGACCACTTCGGTTTCGGGGATAATTCATCAATGCGCCTTCCCGAAAACTGACCACTTGGAAAGTGATAATCCTTTTATGGTGATCCTTTTATAGTGTATAGTGATACCCGTCCTTCTACTGCTGTGCAGATACCGGCTGTTTTTTTCTCTTTTCTGCTATCGTATAAACGGATGGGGCTGTAACTGAGAAGAGCACAAAATATATTTGACAGATGCATAACTGTAAGGCAGAGAGGGGTTTTTAAACAAAGAAGCGGATTTTGAATTTACTTGAAAAGGTCTTTGATTTTAGACCAGTTGGTAGTGGTAACCGGCTCAATGACGCGTGCCTGGCGTGAAAGGGATTGGGTTGTGCTGTTGTATTTAGATGAATTATATGAGGTGTTGTCCTGAGAGGCAGTGGAGTCTGGCTGCTGGACAACAACAGCGGCATTAAGCATCAGTAGCATAACAAGACTGGCGAATGTGGTTTTTGCTGTTTTCATATATCTCACCGTTTCAGTAAGTAATGTGGTATAGTGTATAATATATAGAAAAAGGGAGCGATATGCAATTTTTTTTTCAGAAAATTTGGAGATTGTCTTCAGTGAGCAGATCGTGTATTTCCATGATTCTGAAATCATTCTCCATTTTATCCTGACACGCATGACACATAAGGTTCAGTTGAGAATCGTGTTCGAGTTTTTTACCGCATTCTATGCAAAAAAGTTTCATGTCGTAAGTGCGTCTGTTTTAAAGGTAATATGGATCCGGGGGCTCCACGGGTGTTAAAACAAAGTATTCAGGCCCCGAATCCATAATTTTTTATCCTAAGTGCTCCAGCACCTTATCTCTGATTTCGGCAAAATTGAAGGGTTTCCTTATAACTTCATGGATCCCGTCAAAACGTAAGAGATTCGCCTCAAGTTCACCCTTCCAGCCGGTTACAAGAAAAAATCTTGTGCTCTGCGATTGCAGCTTTACCACTCGTGCCACAGCCCTCGCCCCCATCTCCCGTACACAGAGAGCAACAAACACAGCATCAAAACTTCTCTGTTTAAGATACCGTACCCCCTGCTCTGCAGTCCCTCTGACTGAGACCTTGCACCCCAACCTCGAAAGGGGCCGTGACAGAGCCTCGCAGGAGCTGGGGTCATCATCGATAATCAAAACATGAAAGCTTGATGACATGACAGATACAAAAGCAAAGTGCGGGCCAAAAAAAATAACCCCGCCAGTTCTCTATATTCAGCATTCCGACAGAACAACGAAGGGAATCAATGTTACTGTTCGGTAATTTTTACCTTCAACGGTAATTTTTGTTGGTGTCGTAGATCAAAACCGGTTTACTACTCTCTACATAATCCCTGTTGAAATACTGAAGTAGAATACACTCCGTTCGGCTACCGCATTCGATATTTACTATAAACCGATCAATAAGCTTGCGAACAAGCAAAAGCCCCCTGCCATGAACCAGCATCTGCTCCTGGTTATGAGCCCCTGCACTGTTTTCAAACCAGTGCAGCATGTCACTCTTTTTGAGTTCACCGCTTGAATCCTCCACTGAAACCCCAAGCTTTTCATTATCAGATGCCCAACTGATGGTCACAGCCTCCTGCCGGGGAATAGTTTGCTGCTCACACCAACACTCCCGCTCCAACCCTGAAAGCTGAAGCACCCCGTGGAATACCGCATTGGAAACCAACTCATCAACTGCTATTTCAACATACACCGAAGCCTCACCAGGGTAAAGCTCCGCGATACCGGAGCAGATCTTTTTTGCCTTTGAATAACAGGTGATCGACTCTTTTTTAAGGACCTGATCCGGAAAGTATCGCTCAAGCCCAAAGGTGTTTTGCTCCAGAAGTCCCTTGAGATAGGCTTTAATGTCATTGTATACAAAGTCTTTTCCCTTGGCCAGAACCGTACCAATATTGTACTCTTTCACCCGGGACAAAAACGACTCTACATCTCCCTGGGTCATCAACACCCTTTCTATACCGGGAAATTTCCCCTCCATTGTGCCTAAAAGCTCAAAACCACCCATTGGGCAAAGGTCAATATCAGCGAAAACCATCTGCGGCATATAATTCTCAATCATATTCAGGGCTTGCACCCCCTCTTTTGCCCAACTTACCGCCACACCCAGGGGAGAAAATATGTCCGTTATACACCTGTAAATCTCCTGATCACTGTCTGCTACTAGGATCGAATATCCCATACCTCTTCCCGCCGTTTTAATTAAATTGCATATGTATCTATATTAAAGTAATATAAATTTTAGAGCCTGCAACAATTTACACTTTTTACAACCGAAGAGTTTGATACCATACCACCAGGAGCATTATTATGGATTGTCTTCTCAAACAACTATTATTTTAAGTACGTAACAGGGAAAACTATGCTATCAAATATCTATCTCATATACGGCTCAGTATTCATTCTGCTGATCGTTTCATGCGTGCTTGCAATTATTAACTGGATTGCCCACACCAGGATATCCGCAAGAACATCATCTTTGGAAGATGCCATTCAGAAGCGCCTTCGCCAGATCGATCAGATAAAAAAAGAGGAGCGACACCCTCAAAGCGCTGTATGTGATGACGATAATGGAGAAAAAATGAGTGACCACCCCCTATCTGGGGAACCCCGGCAAGAGAGCCCCAGCAGGTATATGAACGATTCTATCCAAATCGTGCGCAATGTAAGAGACCCCTACAACAACACCTCGGATTTTCTGGTACCTGAGCCTGGCCAACCCTCGAGTGACCAAGAGCTCAACAATTTTTACACCGATACCGGGGAAAACGAGTATGACGCTTCTGCAACTGCACTAAAAGATCATTTCATTAATGACACCACCCCCAACAAAGCCCCTCAGGAGCCATCCAAACAGCCACGGGCTGAAAGTGCACCACCGCCCCCCCCCACTCGCCGTGCTGAGGAGACGACCATAGAGGACAATGTCATGGATGTTGTAGCAGTTCCCCCAACCGAAAACAGTGACATCACTACCCTGCCCCTCTACTCCCCCACCTCACGGGATGCAGATTTTACAACACTGCTTGAGGAGCTGAAAAAAGTTCTGCAAAAACCGGTACCGATGGTTCAGATAGACTTTGATGAGATCTCCTTTTTACACGATCAGGAGTTGCGATATTTGAAAAAGATCCATTCAGTGTGTCAACAACAGAGTACGACACTGTCTTTCATAAACTGTGACGATGAGATTAGGGATCAACTCTTAAATGACCCGTCATTGTCCCAACTGATTCGGAAAATTTGATCCATGATTGTTCTTGGAATTGAGACCTCCTGTGATGAGACCTCTGCAGCAGTTCTTGAGGATGGCAAGATCCTTTCCAGTGCGATCTATTCCCAGGCCGAGCACTCGCAATTCGGTGGAGTGGTCCCTGAAATAGCATCCCGTGCGCACATGGAAAAAATCGACACCATAACCTCAACTGTTTTCAGGCAAGCCGACATATCCCCCAGGGAGCTTGGACTTATAGCAGTAAGCGACAGTCCGGGGCTTGCCGGTGCACTGCTTGTGGGGATAAGCTATGCTCTTGGTATGCACACCGCCTACGGTATACCGGTCAGTGGCATTAATCACCTTGAGGGTCATATCAGTGCTCTTTTTCTAAACCATCCAGAGATCCCGTTGCCCTTTCTTGCACTTGTTGTCTCTGGGGGACATACTGCCATTTATCACGTAGAGGCTTTTGGGAAATACCGCTGTCTTGGACAGACGGTAGACGATGCAGCTGGGGAGGCCTTTGATAAGGCCGGTAAACTGCTGGGTTTCTCCTACCCAGCAGGCAGAGCAATAGAGCAGGAGGCTGCAAAAGCAACAGACCCAGACCTGGTAAGATTCCCGGTTGCCAAAGTATCCGGACCAAACCCGGATTTCAGTTTTTCCGGCTTAAAAACCGCTCTTAAATATTACCTCAAAGACAAAGACGAGGGGTTTATTGATACAAACAGGGCCAATATCTGCAGTGCATTTCAGAGGGCAGTGATCGACTCTTTAAGAAAAAATCTGCTCATAGCAGCTCAAAAGAGCGGTGTGAGGACAGTTGGTGTTGTAGGTGGTGTAGCCTGCAACGGTAAGTTACGGGAGGAGCTGGGGAAGACCTTTTCAAAAGACCTCTATTTCCCCCTACCATCGCTGTGTTGCGACAATGGGGACATGATAGCTATGGCCGGCTACCTGAGGGCTCAAAGAGGCAGCTTACGTTTTCCAAGACTAAATCCGGCCGGAACATTATAATCTCAGAACAGGAGCAAGTATGCTTTTTATAGCGGTTTGTCTTGCACTATTTATGATCGCCTTTTTACTGATAATTTCTGTCCAGTTTATCAGAATTGAAAAGGCGGTAATACACCTTACAGAGCTGAGCGAAAAGCATGTAAAGCGGCTTTACGGCGAGGAGTGATCATGAATCCCCAAGCATCGCTTGCACGAAATCGTGGGCGTTAAAATCCTGCAGATCATCAATCCCCTCACCAACGCCTATCTTTCGAACAGGGACCCGTAATTTGTTGGTCAGGGCCAGAGCAACACCACCTTTTGCTGTACCATCAAGTTTTGATATTATAAGCCCCGTTATCTCGACTATTGAGTTGAAAACTTCAGCCTGCTTTAAAGCATTCTGCCCGGTGGTTGCATCAACTACCAAAAGTGTTTCATTGGGGGCGTGAGGTACATTTGCTTTTATAACCCGAACAATTTTACTCAGTTCGTTCATCAAATTGACTTTATTATGAAGTCTTCCGGCAGTATCAAGAAGCAATACATCCACATCTCTGCTCTTTGCTGCCTCAATAGCGTCAAAGGCCACCGATGCGGCATCGGCCCCCTCATGTTGCGCGACAAAATCACATCCGGTACGCTGAGCCCATATCTTCAACTGTTCAATAGCCCCCGCCCTAAAAGTATCCGCAGCTCCCAGCATCACTTTCTTGCCGCTGTTTCTCAGCTCATGAGCGATTTTTCCTATAGTGGTAGTCTTACCAACCCCATTTACACCCACGACCAGAACAATCCATGGTTTGGGCGGAAAGTCCTCCGGGAGCTTCTCTTTTTTAAGATCAGAAACAAGTAACTCTTTTAAAAGCGAGAGTACCCCAGGCATATCGGTCACTCTCTGCTGTTTCACCTCATCTCTTAGTCTGTCCACCGTCTCCATTGAGAGATCGAGTCCAACATCTGCAGCAATAAGTGCCTCCTCAAGAGACTCATACAACTCCTCATTGACTGGTCCTGTTTTTACTATGGAGGCAATCTGATTTCTTGTTTTGCTCAGTCCGGTTTTTAATTTTGAGAAGAGATCCATTTTTTTCTTTCCTGCTCTGTAAAGTTTTAGTTTCTGTTCAGAATGACGCAAGGGACACTCCGGCTATCCCGGCAAGGAAGTGGGGACGTTGGGACCCCGAGGCCGTTTAATACCATGGCCAGCCCCCTTTCGCGGAGACAACTGCTTTGTGCTCCACTGTCTGTTGTGAACAAAAACGGTTTCCACTGCCAATAAAGGAGTAAAATAATTAGAACTATCTGAATTGTTCAACCTGTGATTCTATTGTTTTGATTCTGCTCAATGCAGAGGATGCAATAACCCTCAGAGATTCCATCTGTATGCCCAGACAACTGAAGGCATCAGCGTCAAGTGGATTAACGCACTCATCCTCTATAGTGGCAAATCCGACGATATGTGCTGCAACATCAGCGACATGGACAATTGATGACAAATACCCCAGATCATCCTGAACGGATGGAGCATGATGATACTCAATGGCGGTCTTTATATCTTTGGGCAGTTTCCAGGCCGCGGCTACCATACCACCCACCATACTGTGAGAGTATTGTTCACTTTCCGTTTCACAAAAGGGTTTTTCACTGCATTTTATAACAGATTTTGTCACCAGTTCGGGTTTAACTGAGCAAAGCGCGATTTTACCGGTATCATGCAGCAAGCCTGCAGCATAAACGGCTTCTGTATCAAGGGTTTTATACCGGATCATCTGTTTTGCAATTGATTCAGAGATCACCGCTACAGCCAAAGAGTGTTTCCAGAAACGTTCCAGAGCAAAAGGGATTTCAGTTTCATTTTGTGAAGGGACAACCGTATGAGAGATCGAAACAACAGATTTGATTTTAGTCAACCCCAGCAATGAGACTGCGTTATCAACAGAAGAGACAGAGCAGTGTGATCGTTTTGAAATCGAATTGGCAACTTTTAAAACCCTTCCCAAACTACAGGGGTCGAGTTTAACCACCGCCACTGCATCACCTAAAGAGATCTCAGGGTCGGCTAGTTTTGCAGCCATATAGTTTTTCAAAGGCACAGGCGAAGGCAGGCAGTCAAAGTTTTGTAGAAATGAGACTATTTCCTGCAAAGCAAACCCCACACGTTATTTTTGACAAAAAATACAGAACCAGGCAGAATATACTTTCTGTGCACTTCTCATTTTACCAACTCCACATCAGCACAGTACAATCATCTCGATGCAAAACAAAGCGGGTCTTTTGAGCACAGGTACCGGGGATTATTGAATAATGGAGAGAAATTCCGATGATTTATCGACAGCGTCCTCCATTTTTTTCATTATCTTTTCATATTCATTATCCGTCATACTCAGTATCGCCATACTCTCTGGATTTTCTTTAATCGCCACTTCATTTTCCCACAGATCGCACCCCAGTTTATGAGCTATAATATCAGCAAGGTGAACCGTGGCAACCAGTTCTTCTGCCAAATCCGACTGAGCCGGTGTATGATGATAAACAAGGCAATTGCCTAAATCAAGCGGAAGGGTCCACTTATCAACCAACATTTTACCAATCTCAGCATGGTTTATACCCAACACACAATTTTCCGCTTCAATAAGAGGGATCTCCATTTTTCTGGCATACTCACATGTTTCCCTGTAATCTTCAGGCACATAAAAGCCAAAAATAAGTTTGCCAATATCGTGAAGGATCCCTGAACAGAACGCACTCTCCGGATCCATCATGCGCACACTCATAAAATGTCTTACAATTGTCTTTGCAGCGATTGCGGTTACCACCGAATGTTTCCAGAACTTGTCATTATCGAACCCGGGCTTAACCCCTGCGAACATCTTGACCACCGATGCACTTAGCACCAAAGAGCGTATGGTGTTGAATCCCAGAATAACCACAGCACTGGACACCGAGGAGATACTCCTTGGAATACCATAAAATGCGCTGTTAGCCAGACGCAGCATTCTGCTGGTAAGAGCAGGATCTTTTTCAATCAACCGAGCAGCATCGTCAGCTGATGTGTCGGGACAGTTAACCACCTGTAACAGTTTCGTTACAATAGCGGGCAATGATGGGAGCTGATCGATATTTTCAATAACCCTCTGATAACGGGCATTGGTCTTGAGATGATCTGGTGATGAACTGTTCATATTTTCCCTTCCATACGACTCTTTTCTGCAATACAATATCCGTCAGCGTCCGGCTCATTTATTCTTACCTGTAACCATGTATTGCGAGTTGCAGTACATTCAGGAACATGTACCTTAATATAATTAGATGTTACACCCCTAACCGGCTTTTCCGCTTCGACAATAATTTTAAAAGTCTCTCCAACCAATCCGGAAAGAAACGCTCTCCTGCAGGTGGTCAGGGTTTTACGCAAAGCAGCACTTCTTGCACTTTTCTGAAAACCGGGCACCTGCTCTTTCAGGTCGCACGCTTTGGTGCCCGGTCGCTTTGAAAACCTGAAAACATGACCGTATGAAAAGCCGATACTCTCTATCTGATTCAGTGTCTCTAAAAAGCACTCTTCCGTTTCTCCGGGATGTCCCACAATAAAATCCCCACCCAAACCGGCAGATGGATTTGCTTTTCGAAACCCCCTGAGTCGTTGAACGAACGATTGGAGATCACTCCAGGGGCGGTCCATTTTTTTCAAAACCTCAGCACTGAAACTCTGTATACTCAGATGCAGATGGTCACATACTTTTTTCTCACTGCCAACAATCTCCATTAGTTCATCACTCAGGTCTCTTGGATCAACAGAACTGAGCCGTATTCTGAAATCCCCGTCTGTATTCACCAACTCTTTAATCAGCTCCAAAAAACCGCCACCCGTTTCTGGATCCTTATACTGACCAATATGAGTACCTGCAAGCACAATCTCCTTGTACCCTGTGGCAACCGCCGTTTTTACTGCATCAATCAGTTCATTGCGCTTAAGAGAGCGTGAAGGTCCCCTGAGTGAGGGTACAATGCAATAAGCACAGCCAAAAGAGCAGCCCTCCTGAATTTTAAGCGAATAACGGGTTCTCTTTTGATCGACACCATGTATTGCAGTTCTGCTGTGCAAAAGAGCATCTTCACTGCAAATATCAGGACAAAAGACCCCCCCCTGATTCTGTTCAATAATTGCTACTATGTTGTTTTTCTCTCTGTTTCCCACCACCCACCGGACGCCCTTAATGCTGGCTATTTGCTGTTTTTTCTGCTGAGCAAAACAGCCCGTGACCAGTATCTGCGCCTGAGGACAGTCGCGGGAAATGCTACTAAGCCATCGCCCTGTTTTTGATTCAGTACAAGAGGTAACCGAACAGGTGTTTACAATTATCAGTCTGGCATCACCCATTTTTTCAACAATGGAGTACCCGGCTGAAAGTAACTCCTGCTTTAACACCGTCATCTCTTGCTGATTGGTTCGGCACCCTATAGAGTGCAGAGCTACCGTTTTCTCATCAACCGACTCACCCATTACTGTTCCAATCGATAAGAGCATCCTGCCTGCTGTTATAGATCGGTATTATCACATCGATATTAAGCGTAGAGAAAAGATCCTGAACGATGCAGTTTGGTGCACAAACCCTCAACCCTCCCCCTGTCTGCTTCAGTAATTTAGAGAGTTTAAGCAGGGTTCCTACACTAAGGGAGTCAAAATATGCAAGACGCCCCAGGTCAAGCAGGATTTTTTGGTGTGCTACCATTGCCAAGAGCATTTTTTGTTTAAAGAGATTAGACCCCTCAGGATGGTTCATTATTCCACTTAAACATAACACCGATACATCACCCTCTGTTTTATTGGTGATAGTAAGCCGTATGGCTACAGAGTTATCCACAAAGTCGGTACCTGCAGGTTTAATTCTTCCCAGGTTTTCGATATCGAAAAACGAGTCAATTCCGGTCTCAACAAATATTCTCAGGACCTCCTGCCGCAAGCCACGCAGAATCAGCCTCTTGTTTACTACCCTAAGGTCCTGTGAAAGCGCAACAAGGTTTCCGATCCCCGAGCTGTCAACCACCACGGTATCCTTAAAGTCAAGAACCGCATAAACTGAACAGTTTTCGACAAAACCCCTTATTTCAGAAACAATTTCAGCGATCTCAACACCGGCAAACTGTTTTGGCATTTTGTAAATCTGATTTTCATCAACCACGCCAGCACTCATAACGTACCCCTTTATCGTAAAAACCTGCGCGTAAGCTCTTCCAGTGACAACCGTATCAGTGTAGGCCTTCCGTGAGGACAGGTATAGGGATTTTTAGTGGAAAACAAGCTGTTAAGCAGAGCGTTCATCTCTTCCTGACCCAATTTCTGCCCGGCCTTGATGGCAGCTCCGCATGCAAATGCGGCGGCGAATCTTTTTGCCGGCTGATTAAACGAGTCTGGATTTCGACCATCAAGAAGATACCGAATCATGCTTCTGACCGTCTCCTCCACGAGTCCATTTTTGAGAAATGCGGGTATGGCAGAAACGGATACCGTGCCGCCGCCGAAGTCCGATAACTCAAACCCAAATCCTTGAAAGTAAGCGGCTCCCGATTCCACTACCGCTTTCTCTGTTGGTGAGACCTCTAACAGAACGGGGAAAAGGAGCTGCTGTGACGGAGAATTTCCGTTTTCCAGATCATTAAGAGCCTGTTCATAGAGGACCCTTTCATGTGCAGCATGCTGATCGATAAGCAAAATTCCTTTTTTAATCTGTGCAAGGATAAAAATACCGTGAATCTGATAACATGGGATCAGATCCCACAACTCCTCTTTTTCACTGCTTTTTAATTGTATACTGCTTTGAGTCTGTTGGTCAACATTTTTCTCATCGACTTCTTTTGCCGGAAATGCAAGAATAGTCTGAGCAGCATCATCAGCCTCAACAGCCCCCCCTGAGGCAGAACCATGTATAGGGTGTACCTGGCGGGGCTCTTTTTGATCAGTGCTAAACTGATCAGTTGTCATACAGCTGCTCTCAATTCCCCTTTTCACTGCCCTATAGATGAAACCGGCAGTTTTTCTGTCATCATCAAATTTAACCTGTTGTTTAGTGGGATGCACATTTACATCAATTTTAGCGGGATCAATATCCAGAAAGCAGAAAAATGATGGTCTGTTTCCGTGGCCAAGGTAATTTGAGAAGGCCTCCCTAATGCCATAGGTTACGGAGTCGTTATCGATACGTCTCAGATTAACATAGAGGGATTGAAAACGGGGTCTTTTCTGTAACCCTTCCGGGCTTGAAACATAGGCAGTTACAGAGATCCCCTCTTGGTCACTTTCACACTCTATAAGGGTTTTGGCAAATTCGGTTCCTGCCACCGAAGCGATTCTGTCAACAGGGGTCTGCACGGCCGGAATCTCAAAAATCCTGGTTCCATCAATGGTAAGCGTGAAATGGATTCCCGGAAAAGGTATGACCATCTGCTCAACCATGCGAATAATGGCAAGCCGCTCTGCCCTGTGGGATTTCATAAACTTTTTTCTGGCAGGGACGTTGAAAAACAGCTCACGTACCGAGATAGTGGTTCCCTTGATGTGCTGAGCAGGTATAATCTCCCTATGCTCTCCACCCTCACTTGAGATGCTGCACCCGACCCCATCTGCAGAGTCACAACTGGAGACACTAATTTTACTAACAGCAGCAACGCTTGCAAGCGCCTCTCCCCTGAATCCCATGGAGGAGATGGCGAAGAGATCGTCAGCAGAACGGATTTTGCTTGTGGCATGCCTCAGAAGGCATCGTGCGAGGTTGTCGCTTGACATTCCTGAACCGTTATCGGTAATTTTAATGAGCGAAAAACCGGCATCTTCAATAAAGGTGTCGATTCTGGTCGCCCCTGCATCTATTGAATTTTCAATGAGTTCCTTGAGAACGGATGCTGGGCGTTCAACAACTTCACCGGCAGCGATTTTTTCTATGACCGAAAGGGGTAAGACATTAATTTTTGAACTTTCAGTATGCATTTTCTCAGAATTCGGGAAGATAATTGGAGGGATACAAAAAATGCGGAAGGGGGGACTCGAACCCCCACAGGCAATTGCCCACTAGAACCTGAATCTAGCGCGTCTACCAATTCCACCACTTCCGCGACCAAATTAGATTGGAAATATAGTATCTGCAGTTGGAGTATTAAAACATTTTAAATTGCAAATTTTGATGTTCTTTAGGGGACGGACTCTCTTTATTGCATTAGACCACAGGTTATACGCTTAAAAAGATGGGGTTCTGCTAAAAAAAGTAGTCTGTCCCTTTTTACCAAAAAGCGAAAACCACCCCCTGCCACCGGCTTACCAGGGAGTGGATTTCAACAATGTGCGTATGCAGTTTTCGACGCATGATTTTTTACCTCAGAAAGGTGTGGTGCTCCTGTTGAACAAGCATGGTAAAAATGGTTCTGTAGTCGAGGACAAACTGCTCAAATGTATGTCGTTTTGTCCCTGTAATCTGTTCGAAGGTATTTTGTACGCCGGAAAGCCTCCCTGAGCGCTGCAGTGTACAAAATTCCACCCACCCTTTTGCAAGCCAATGTGGCTTTCCAGCGCTCTCGAGGAGATGCTGGGCGGTAGCCTTGGGAACATTTATATAGCTTATATGGTGTTTTACGCTATCGGTGATTGCCGTTGTTACCTCCTCGGGTGCAAGAGCGCTGGGGCCGGTGAGTTCGAACACTGAACCCTGAAATTTTTTTGCATTCATTACGATTTCTGCGCAAAACCTGCCGACATCCCGCAAATCCACATAACTTACCCGGGCATGATTCATGGGGAGATACAAAAAACTTCCATTTGGCTGAAACGTGGTCAGAAAATTTTGCATAAATGCATTGGGGCGGATAAAAGTATAGGGGATGGCACTGTTCTGAATGTAGAGTTCGGACTCTTTATGCAGTCGGGTAAACTGAATTCCGGGAGAGTCATCAACCCCCATCATAGAAAGTTTTACAATATATGAGACCCCCCATAACCTTGCTCTGTCCACCATCCTGCGGGTATACTCAACCTGCTCTCTTGCAACGGGAGTAAAGAGAAAGAGCGTCTCTATCCCCTCCAGTGCCCTGTCAATGGTAGCCATATCCGTGAAATCAAGATAAGCGATTTGCACATGGGGCATTTTCACATATTCCTCTTTTCTCCTGTTATGAACAGCTGCGCGAAGGCCTGCTCCCCAGTGAAAGAGATGCTGCAGGATTTTTCTTCCCAAAGGACTTGTTGCTCCTGTTATAAGAATCTTACCAGCCATAGTGCCCTCCTTTGTCACTATTGTTCTTCGTGCTCAACAATAGCCCGTAATGTTTTCTCATGATCTTTTGCAAAATCGGCCAGTGTTTTGGGTGCTGCACCTGTGATGTGCTGATAATGATCGGTAACGTTGGAAGCCAAACCAGCCCGGTAAAAAGCATACAGTTCAAGGTAGAGATCGATCCGCCATGCGGGCATGCCCGTTGATTCCATCACATGCCGTGCGGTTTCTTCACTGATATCCACATATTCCACATGCTGCCCTATTACCTCAGAGATAATGCTGGTAGCCTTAAATAGAGAGACCATTTGGGGACCGGTGAGGTTATATACCTTGTTGGAGTGTTTAAGGGAGCAGGTAAAGATCTCCAAGAGAGCCACCGCCACATCCCGTGCATCGATAAAGCTGACAGCTCCCCTGCCAAGGGGCAGATCGAGCAGCCCTCCCATGGGCTGCATACAGCTGAAAAAGTACTGCATCAGACTGTTTACACGAACAATTGTATGGTTGATACCCGACTCCTGAAGAAGCAGCTCCGCTTCATGATGCCATCCAGAGAGCTTAATCATCGGTGCCATACCTGTGCCGAAATTTGATATTTTAACAATGTGAGAGATGTGAGAGTGCTTTGCCCTGTGGAGAAAGATCCTTACATACTCAGAGAGATCGGAAACCGACGGGGTGATCATAAGCACCATATCAACATCTTTAAGTGCATTATCGATCATCTGTTGATCAGTGAAATCAAAAGAGACAGGTTCAATAGTCCTGGAAGCATGGAACTCAGTTGAGAAATGGTCTGATTTGTGCACAGCGGCCCTCACGGCAACACCCACTGCCGCGAATTTTCTTAACACCTCTTTTCCCACCATACCGGTAGCACCCGTAATTAGGATACGTGCTGTCATGATCGGCCTCCTTGCGTATTATACCGAAGGTGCATTGAAACTGTTTGCCTATAGAGATTACGGGTAAGGGGAGAGATTTAATCTAAGCGCATCTCCGGGTTGCGCCCCGCGCGCTCTTGGCGTTTGAATCTTACCTCACGCAAGAATGGAGAATAAGAATTTGTACTGCCGGGAGGTCTCCCCCTTGAGGCTTTGGGTCGGCTACAGTGAAACTTTACGTTCGGGGGGACCACCATCGAGAGTGCCGGATTAGGAAAGGAATGTGAGATGTTGATTCCAGTTTTTTTTAAGGGATTTGCAGAGAAAAACAAAACCAGTGCCCATAAAAAATACTACTGAGCAACACGCG
>SKJJ01000066.1 GCA_007115975.1 Chitinispirillum sp. | reverse complement strand
TTTCCAGTTTGAGATGATTTGCCCTTATAAGCAGGTGATAGTGATTGTCCATCAGAGTCCAGGTGTAGCACTGAAAGCCTGTTTTTTTAAGCCCTATCTCCAATCTTCTAAGGAATTCCAGTCTGTCCTCATCATCGCGGAACATATCCTTATACTCCACAGAATGAGCCATGATATGGTGAAGTGCGCCGGGTGGTTCAATTCGTTTGGTACGGGGCATTGGGGTCCTCCGTGGTTTAGTGGTTAAATGATCATCCTGGTTATTGCAATTTTTGGACCATCTTTTGGGAGGGCTACAGAACACCTAAATTAACCAGATAATGTCGAATTGATTAGAGCAGAAGGTGTGTAATTTTACAAAAAGTAGAAGTTTTCTCAAAATCGGAAGTTACGTTGAAAAAAAAGTCCATTGCCTGTGAGATGTCGCAGAAAAATTGATATACCCGGCCTTTCTATGCAGACAAAAACAGTCCGTCCCCCCAACCACACCAGCATGGTACCTGCTTTGCTCCTTTTTCCACCAAACAACATCACTTCAAAAAAGGGGGGAGTATGAATCTAAAAAGGTCATCTCTTTTGTTTCTCTTCACTATTGTTTTTTCAGTACAGGCATTTCAAACAACATTACAATTCAGAGAGACCTCTTTCAATCTCAGAGATCACTCGTTTATCAATTCAGATCAGGGCTGGGCAGCGGGCGAACCACACTGGGACCAGGAACAAAAGCGCTTAAGAGGGACAATAATTGCCACTGCCGATGGGGCTCAGAGTTGGCAGAGGCTCGATGTGCCGCTATCTGAAGCCTTTAACGGGGTACACTTTGTGGATACGTTGTACGGCTGGGCCGTGGGGGTAAGAGGAGCGGTGCTCCACACCTCCGATGGAGGGCAGAGCTGGACTCCGCAGGCCCCTGGGATTACCGACGAACTCAGGGGAGTGTTTTTCGTAAACCGTTCAGTTGGATTTATCGTTGGTGCACTTGTGGCTGATAACAACACTGAAAGTGATCGTCAAGGCATCATTTACAAGACAACCGACGGAGGGCAGAATTGGCAGAGTCTGAGCCTGCCTGAAAACAGCGGAGCCATTAACAGCGCATTTTTCATAAATGAGAATTTTGGATGGCTTGCTGGAAGTTTGAATAATTCAGGAGTTTTATTGAGAACAACTGATGGTGGTCAGGGCTGGAGCGTGCAGCATACCTCAAGAGAATACAACTACTTCTCATCGGTCTATTTTACCGATTCAGAAAACGGGTGGGCCTCTTCTTTTAATGTTTCGGGTGCTGCAAGCGGAGCTACTGCGATTAAAACAACCAATGGTGGTGACAGCTGGCAGGAGATGAATGTAGACTATAATCTCAGAGATATCCATTTTGCGGACAATCTTCGTGGGTATGCTGTGGGTTTTCGTCCCGGGGCATCTCCACCAGTGCTTAGAACCCTGGACGGGGGCCAGACCTGGCAGCGTCTGACCATCAACAGACATAGGGGAGAGGGGTTATTTGCCGTGTATGCATCTGTAGATCGTATGATATCAGTGGGCCAGAGGGATTTTACCTGCTTATCTGGTACCCCCTGGGGTGATGATGACAACGGATCGATTCTGACTCAGCTGCAACTTAATCCTCAGTACCGTTTTTGGGGGGTACATTTTGCAGACAGGCTCAGGGGATGGGCGGTTGGAATAAAGCTGTATATCGACAGAGGTACTCAGATCATAATGTACACCGATGACGGGGGGGTAAGCTGGACAGAGCAGCATGAGACCGATTCGGTTTGCGGTACGCGTGCAGAAGGTATGCATAGGTTAAATGATATTACCTTTGTTGATGGGAATACTGGCTGGGCTGTAGGCTATACCGATAATGTTATCTGTGATGGTATTAATTATTCGGTTCTTTACACGGAAAATGGCGGTATCGACTGGGAGCCGGTATTTGACAGAGTTGGAGAGCGGATTCTCTCTGTTGCTGCAAGGGAAAATGGGGGTGCCTGGCTTCTTCCCGAAAACCCAACCGGGAGAAACACCGAAATATTTTCCACTTCAGATATCGGAGCAACTTGGGACGAAACGAGTACCTCTGAACCAGGTCCATTGCAGTCTCAAGGGAAGATGTTTTTTCTGGATGATCTCCAGGGCTGGGCTGTTGGCGGCGAGGACGGTTTTGTGATGTACACTGATGATGGAGGGCAGAGTTGGCAGAAAAGAGATCAGGTAGATCACGGTGGTGAGCTGCAGGGAAAACTCTACACTGTGAATTTCCCCTCTGCTTCTAACGGTTGGATAGGTGGAAGTAATCTGTATCAGACAGTTGATGCCGGGCAGAGCTGGATTTTACGTGACGATGTGGAGTTTGATTATGGTGATATTACATCAATTCAATTTACATCGCAAAACAATGGCTGGATCGCAGGTGCCAATGGAATGGTGATGCGCACGACCGATGGCGGCAGTACATGGGAAAAAGAGCAGGGTACACGGGCAAATCATCTCCGGTATGAAGATATGCACATTGTGGATGACTCGACCGGGTGGGCGGTAGCAGGTGCAGGAACAATTGTAAAAATTGATGCTTCAGCAAGTTCACCTATCCGTTATGTCTGGGGAAGCCGCAGGGGATCAAACAATACCTTCAGTATAAAACCGCTTGCCGGAAGTATCCTTGTAAATGTTGATCTGAACACAGATTCCAATGTGAGAATCGATATTGTCGATTTGAAAGGAAGGGTTGTGAATACTGTTTTCAACAACAAACTTTCTGCCGGAACTCATCAGCTGAACATTCATACAGGTCATATCTCAAAGGGGATGTACTTATTGAGATATGTTAACGAGACAAATTACTACCAGGTATTGCCCTTTATCCTAAGCAGATAAATAAAGCAGAGCAGGATGATAATCGACTCTGATTGCTGTCCTGCTCTTTTAGCATGCTTTTTTGAAAAAAAGTGATGTTTCTGCCTGTCGCATCCGCCTAGGGATATCCCTTCTCCAAGAAAACCACCTCCGCTCAATCCTGAAAGCACAATGCCACAGCTCTCAACTGACATACATAATACATAATAATCTAATTGAGTGTATAGTTTCAAAAAAATCAGATACTTGCGGGTGATTAAATCACAGATGATTGGGTAATGATTAGTTTGACGGGCTCCCTCGGAGTCTATTCATAAGTGGTCGAAAATACAGCTCAAAGGCATCCCTAAGAGTAGAAAAAAGTAGTCCGTCCCTGGATGTCGGCTCAATGGTATTCCTCAAAAGTAGCAAAAGAGTGGTCCGTCCCCTAAAATATTACTATTCCAAGAACGTATTTTGTTTTAGATCAACAGCTCAGGAAGGTACTATGTTAAATCGAACAGTGTCCATAATATGCATAATGTTTCTGGTATCTCAGGTGCAGATACTGGCTGCGGCTGTGCAGTGTAATGACGCTGAACAGGACGCTTACGAACATAGTGCTCATGATGCACACACCTGTTGCGTGGCTGTAAAGGTGGTTCGTGACCAGGAAAACTGTGAGCAATGTGCCAGCTGTGAGGCTTGCAGCTATGAGGAGCAGAATGCCTCTTCACAGAACAACGGTGCACTCTTAAAATTATTGGAGTCTTTGGCATATTACCATTTACCTGTTTTGTACCATTATCAAACCCCAGATGTTTCGGTGGTTAACGATAAACACATAGATTTTAATCTGGTTACCCGCGTTACGCTTCCCCCCTCTTCTCCGGTCCTCTTGCTGTAATATTCTGCAAACGGCTGTAAAAAGCCTCGCAGAGGAGCAGATATTCTGCACCCTATTCGTTCATTGCAAATGTCTGAAACATATCAGATATAAAAAAAAGAATTATTACACAGCAAAAAACAATCTGTTTTGGCATATGTAAATCAGAACTGCAGAGTAAAGCGCCAATAACAGAATACGTAAATACAAAAGAGAGGACAACACTATGTTATCGATTAAAACAGTTATTATGGGTACATTGATTTTGGGTATAACAATTCTGGGTCTCAATGTTTTTGCCCATCAGCAACACCAATGTTCTGGTGATCACAGTAGCCATGGTCATAGTAATACTGAACACAAGCACACGGCACAGAAAACCTGTACTGTAATGGGGGGGCAAATAAATGAAGACCTCTTGATCGACCAGGATGGTGAACGCATTTATGTGTGCTGTGCAGGATGTTTGGGTGAAGTGGAAGGTAATTTCGAAAAACACTCATCCAAACTAAGGGAGACAAATCAGGGTCCGGAAGTTGTCGGTTCTGATATAGAACAGAAGACCTGTCCTGTGATGGGTGGCAAAATAAATAAGGATCTATACACAGAGATTGATGGTAGGAAAATCTATGTCTGCTGTCCGGGTTGCATCGGGCAGATAGAGAAAAATCCTGAAATCTATCTCTCAGTTATGGAATCTGTCGATAGTGAAGAAAAATAGGTTGACTACAAAGTAAAGGTTGTGTATATTTTAAATGTTCAGTAAAAAGGTAAACAATATGGCTAAAAAAACAGTCATCATATTCTGTGCTTTGATGCTTGCATTTGGGGTACAAGCCTTCACTCTTTCCTTTTGTGAAACGAGCGGTATCAGTTTGTCCGAAAACACTGAGCATGCAACAGCTGATCATGCCTGCTGCATCTCTTCGGGCTACGCTCATGACACAGATCTTAACGCCTGTGAAGAGTGCAGGAGTTGCACTGCATGTGCCTCTCAGCAGAGTTCACCAAACAGCAGAGGTCAGTTCAGCAGGTTTGTGGAGCTGATGGCACATTACCGTATCTCCACACTTGTTCACAGGTATTCTGATATACTCATCGTAAATAACAAACAGATAATAGATGATCTGGCGATGGGTTTTACACTTCCGCCCTCTACGCCTGTTCTATTGATTTAATACCCTTGTGCTTTACTTTAAACAGCAGCTGCATAGCTTTTAGGCAATGTGTCTGATCAGTTAACAACAAGTAAAAGGAAGGTATTATGTTAGAACAGAAAAAAAGTACAAATCCATTAATAGCGCTTATTCTGCTCTTGCCGGCGATTCTGTTTGGGCATACTGTTTTTGCTCAGGGCAACGATCCGTTAAGTTCAGGGCAGCTTGCAGGAAATTCTCTTCAGGACTACATAGAGTATGCGCTGATACACAATCCACGTATCTCTGCAGCTGCAAGTGAGGCAGAATCACAGCGTAATCAGATAACGATCTCCTCATCTCTTCCGGATCCAATGGCTATGAGCAACTTTGGTTTTGGGAGTGGATATGGTATAGGGGTAACTCAGAGAGTTCCATTTCCCACCAAAATTCTAACTGAGCGCAGGGCTGCAATTCAGATGCTGGATCGGCAGGAGGCCAGACTCGAGCAGATACGTTCAGATATAGTCGCAGAGGTGGTAGAGGCCTATTCACATCTGTATAGTGCCAAGCGTATGCATACAATTCTCAATGACAATCTGGAGCTTCTGAAATTCCTGGAAGACAATGTCAGGGTTCGATACACTGTGGGTGGTGCGCCGCAAAGCGAATTGGTGCGTATCCAGGTGGAAATGACCAGAGCGGAAGATGCCATACAGAGTAACAAGCTCAATATTGATTCCTACAAACAGAAATTCGCAGCGGTTCTTGGTACAGAAGATGTTTCGTTGATTCTGGTTGATGCAGAATCTGAATTCGTGCCGGGAATTACAGGTACGGATGAGGAAATTATCGTACGTGTTTTGTCTGAGAATCACACATTACAAATGATGGAAAGTGAATTGGATGCTGCAGGTACCATGGTAAGCCTGGCAAGACAGCAATATCTTCCTGATTTTGAAGTCGGCACCGAATACATGGGCGGCGGAGGAATGGATGGTTCATGGAGCGTGGGATTAAAAATGAGTTTGCCGGTTTGGGTAAGAAGGAATCAAGCAGAGGTACAGCAGGCTTCAGATATCAAAGAATCAGTACGTAAGAACAGAGAAGAGGTGACAAATCAAATAAGGGCAAAAGCTGTTTCAATAGTAAATGAATTGAGAGATTCTAAACGAAAAGTGGAGCTCTATACCGATGTGCTTATACCACAGGCTGCTCAGGTTGTGCAGTTGACACAAACCGATTACAGAACCGGATCATCAGGAATTATGGAACTGATTGATTCGCAGCGGACGTTGCTCCAGCTTGAGGAGCAAATAATCGCAGAGCAGCTCAGAGTGAAAAAAGCAGAATCAGAACTCATCCGCCTGACAGGAGTTAACAGATGAAAACAATGAACAAAATCGAAAATGTAGTTGTAAACTTATGGAGTGCAATCGCTTCTGTGATCCGTAACAGAAAAATTAGAACTTTTGGGATAATTTTTCTGGTGGCACTGGCTGCGTTTCGTCTTGGCGGATCCTTTTCGCCCAAAAGCACGGAGGTTGCCGCTCATGACCATGTACATGAGGAGGATGAAAACGGAATGTGGACCTGTTCGATGCATCCCCAGATCGTCCTGCCTGAGCCAGGACAGTGTCCAATCTGTCATATGGACCTTATACCAATGCAAACCGGTGGATCCGGGGCAGATGATGATGAAAGGTCACTGACACTTTCCAACTCAGCCATAAGGCTTT
>SKJJ01000115.1 GCA_007115975.1 Chitinispirillum sp. | reverse complement strand
TGCGACCACCCTGAGCCAGGAGTGTATCTCATGATTTCCGCAGCATTAAGAAATTGAGGTACAGCCCAGGAGAGAAAAAGCCAGTTATCACTGCTTTGAAAACCACTCCACGCATTGAGTAGTCTAATGGCGTTATCGGCATACTTTTTTTCTCCGGTATAATACCAAATTAGCGCACAGGCATAAGCTGCGGCACCATCTCTTGTCATGTTGTCCATTGGGGGAAAGTTACTTTGCCCGGTAAGCCTTGCCTGAAAATGAGGTTTTCTGTTTTCCGGAGACAGCTTCTTTAACTCTGTTAGTGCCTTTGTCCAGGGCTGTGCCTTTTGTGCGATTTTTGATTTTACAAAATCAAGATCCTGTTTACTGTGCAACAATCCCGGATGAACCAGTTCTGCTGCAGGTAAGAGAGAAAAAGATGACATAAGAGCGATTAACACCCCACACTTTACAAAACAGTAAACTCCCATACACTCCATCCTTTCAGTAAATTTTCTGGCCAAAACCATTGCCTGGAATTTTTTGATAATACACAGGTTCCCCAAACAGTTTATCTGAGCACCAATCTTTGCGCTATCCACAAACTGAACCGCCGGTAACCATTTTCTCTCTTCAGCAGTTAAATAATCAGGCGCATCTCTTTTAAAAAAAAGTAAATACCCAGTCTCCTGCAATTTACAACGACTGTAATAGAGAAGGACTTTATATCAATATACCCCCATTTTAATGGTAATTCTTGGATAACACTTACCTACGGGTAAATAGTGGGCACAACCTGTGCCCACCCATAGCCAAAATCCCACATGTGAGAAGAATTTAGACATGCGATAGCAGAACTATATCTCTACATCTTTTTGCGACTCGTGGTTAGGTTTTTATTTGAAACCCCAAACAATTCCAGAAATCTGGTGAGGAGGACATTGATCGCGAGTTGTTTTTATAAAATTAACGGGTGGGGGGAACACAATTGTTCCAGCTAAAACTCAAACAATGCTTCTCAGGGCAAACCAAACTGCAAAAAGTCACTGTTGGGCCTTTGATTCAGATAGGACAATTTAACCCAATTATCAGAACGGGCATCAAAACTCAAATTAACATCAGCAATGTAGCCATAAAAAGCATCTCGGCCATTGGCTTGGAGCCCAATTCGTGCATCATGTACATTTGTGATGTAGGTAAGTGTCTCTGGTTCACCGTATTTTAATAACGTTCTGTCTATTCCATTGATAAAAAGTTTACACCGGTCCTTATCTGCCCTGTCAATCACAACCGTGACGTGGTGCCACTGTGCAGTATCGATAACAGCAGATTTGGTTGAAAGTCTGAACGTATTGTCATTTCCCCATGTCGAACCACCTGCTGATATATAAAACCGCAAATCATTCATCTCCGTTACCTGAAAACTAAAGCCATATAAATGCCGATCTGTTGGTGAATTAAGTGCTTGAGTTTTTGATATTATGGTCATTCTTGTATCCGTCACCATCGGTTTGATCCAGGCAGAAATTGTCAGGTTGTTCAGTCCGGGATTAAGAGTGTCCCCAAGACTTATATAATCATTTACAGAACTGAATCTCTGAGCCCTTGTTACTGTTGAATTAACAGCAGAAGGCAATGCTCCTTGATATGTTCCATCAATAGTATGGTGCGATGCATCAGCTGCAACAACTCCTCTGTTCTCAGATAAATGCCACACCGCCTTAAAGCCACTGGACTCGTCAAAGACACTCTCACTTGAAGACAACCTTTTTGCCTCTGGATTTCCCCAGCTCATGGTGATAAACTGCGAGTCACTGTTTGCATATATGGTATCCATCTTAACCCAGATATATGCCCGTTCTGATGAATAATCCCAGTACTCGACCTCGTATGGAATTTGCTCACCACCGGACTTGTTAAAGCGTATGTCCTGTCCCTCATTTCTGGCCTGAGAAAAATCAAAGATTTCTTCTGTTAACCGCACAAGGACTGGAAAACTGTACACATTTTCAGACAGATTTATCCCTGAAGCAGTTGTGTTAAAATGGATTTTTTTTATTTGCGACCAGACTGGATTTTCAATCCTTTTGGTTTGCCCTGCAATTAATGAAACAGAACGAAGCTTTTTAGTTTGTCGCTGGTCATCATCCTCAAAAACGACCTGTAACTCAAAGGTGCCCTGAGGCATACTGTCATTTTGAAATGACCCGTCAGCATCGATGGCAATGGTTCTGTTCAATCCGACTACCTGTATATAGGCACCGTTGAATTTTTGGACACTGGTGTCCAGTACACCCACTACCGATGAATAGGGCAGCAGTGTAACTTCTCCCAAAGAGTTTACAGAGTCCTCAAGCGTTGCCTCGAATCGAACCCGGGCTGCTGCAGTCTTTTGATTGTTAATCTCAAGGCTGTATGAACCTGCAGCAAGATTCTCAATGGAAAAGAATCCGGATTTTTCAGTACGTACCTGAACAACAGCACTATCAGGATCATTTCCCTCATACACAATAAAATCTGCAGAAACAAGTGTTACCAATGCATTGCCAACAGGTTTTCCAAGTGTATCTTTCACTACAGCAGTAACGATTCCACCCTCATTGGGCATATCAGTTACCCCGCTTACATCAGAACCAACGCAGGATATCCAGACGTATAAACATCCTGACACTATAATTGTAACCAGTTTTTTTGTAACCATTGTTTTCCTCACCGATCCATCGGCGCACTAAGAGGGAAAAGATGCAACGTTGCATGGTAAACCCGATGTGGGCGGTTATCCATTTCACTCAATGCATTGATTTTCTCCCGCGCATCATTTAAAATAGCAGATGCTGTGGCAAAATGTTCTTTGCTTAGTGTGAGCGTTGATGATCCCAGATTGCGAATAGTGGGATTCATCGTATCATTGGCGTTGAGCGACAGCTCTATGAACTGTTTGCGAATTTGGCGTACAAGATGCCCGGCTATATCAATCGTTGTCAATCGTTGATCTGTTTGATAATACGATCCATCTTCCCTTTTAGCAACTACACCCAGGTCAAGAAGTAACGCAACCGATACCCGGGCTTCAGCTTCGGTGATTCTTGGCTCAAGCAATGACCCCAGATAGGCATAATTATTATTCCATGAGATCAAAGTGACTAACTCACGTACAACCTGATGATACCACTTTGAAAGATATTCAAATTGTTTTTTGTGCAATTTATAAAACGGAGTATGACGACGTGCATGGTTAAGTTGCTCAAAAGCCTTTTGCTTGGCAATAGCACTTTTTGACTGATTAAAATCCACCAGCAGCAAAAAATACCTTCGCTCATTTTGTTCAAGATTCAACCCATTCAACAAGCGCTGTTTGTACGCATCGGTAAGGTTTCGCTTGCCCTTGACAATAGCCGAAATATAGCTGTGAGACTGCAGCCCAGTGTTCTGAGCAAATGACCGAATGGAAAATGAACTGTTCTGCTGACGACGGAACTCAAAAAAATCAGCTAAAAAGGTTCGGTAATCGTGATACCTGAAGATATTTAATTTTTTATCCGACATGGCTTCACCTCATGCTATAATATAACTACTTTTTTTCATCCATGTGTTACATTTCAACCGGATGGTTGTACAGAGCAATTAAATGTGTGCGCACACCAGAAGATTCACAATCCACAAAAAGAATAATAACAACGTTTTACAACTAATTCCTCACCCGCACCAACTCAATTTAATGCCTTTTTTGAACCCACACCATTTACCCTGGCTGACGTTGATGTTTCCAAATACTGCTCCGCAAAAAGCGCTATGGAGTCCAAGGGCACAGGTAAAACAGCCGGGAGCTCCTCCGCAACTGGCTTTAAATCGGCGGCATGTTAAGTTGGGGATCGGGGGGGGAGGCCTGCTGAAAAACCGAGAGGTTGACTCTCTCACTGCGATATTAACTCCGGGGAGAAAACAAACTACACTATTTCCTAAATACACCTTTAAGCATACTATTGCACCACAGTAAATCTTTTTACCTCAACCATACAATTGTGTGCTATCTTCAGCAGATAGCCTCCGGGAGCAAGTCTGCTTTTAGCCAGCAGATCCACAGTATAACCCTTATGTGCAACCATTTCAGGCAGTGCAGAGATCAAATCACCATTCAAGGCAAAAATTTCCGCTTGGTAAACGCCGGGTTTTTCAAAGGTGTACCTTATTGATTCTGCAGTGACGAAAATTTCACCAAATCCTGCATTGGAAGGCCCAACGACAGGAGGTGCTTTAGACATATTGGTAGCATCTTCCAGCCGTGATGTAGACACTACGAAATTGTCGAAATAGGCGAATTCATCCTTTATCGGAAAATACTTGGGATCACTTGACCCTCCATAAAAGGTGCATAAAAACAGGTTATTGATATTTACACCACTTTCTCCCTGATCCTGAAACATTTGAACGGTATCAGAACCTCTTGCCAATTTACCGTTAAGATAGGCACGAAGTTCACTTCCCTCCATGTTGCCTGGTACCGGATTTATTTTGTAAAACAGTTCGAGTTTATTCCATTGACCTCTAGGGAGTTTGGTGGAATCGTTTGTTACGGGGTCGATCCAATCGGTCTGCGTTTGATTTGTGCCATGCATATACCACTGCAGTAAACCATTTTCACGCCACATCAATCTTCCACTCCATCCAAACTCTCTTTCTCTCCAGGCGGTGCTTCCCTTTAAACCAGGCAGTTTACCACCATGGCGCCAGTCAAAATCGTGGGGAATATAGACATAGTAGGTAAGCCACAAAGAATCAGCCTCAACTCCTATGTTGCAATCGATACAAAAACCGCTCCCATCAGTTGCTGAGTACCCTTTTGGGTATGTAACTTTCAGAGATCTTCTTTTTCCATCCAGAGCGTGCTCCTCACTTATTTCAACACGTCCCTCATCAGGACCGACACCCCAGTAGGACTCAAATATCTCCATAGCCTGACGCCTGTTGATGTTTCCGGTCTCGTAATCATCAAAACTTCTTGACCAGATAATTTCAGTATAGCCATAACTAACAAGGGTCACAATAATCGTCAAAATGCAGAGAATTGTTGTGGTCAATCGGCGTGGTTTTGTCTTCTTAATCGTTACCATAACTGAAATCAGACTCCTTTTTATCCTATACTTGCAGTTTGTTTACTCTTCTTTTTGTTTGTAAATATTGCACAATGGGATAGACCCATCTGCTAATATGATACCGCAGCTGGTAGTGGGAAAAAGTGATATCAAAATCAAAATGTCTTGCTGGGTCCCAGCCCGTTTACCTGCCGATTAAAGTCCCCAAAATTCTGAACTTTTTTTTAGAACCATATTCGGGTGAATATCAACTTTTTGCTATTTCTGTCTGTATTGCTCAAGACTAAACAAAACCGTTCATATCGCAGAGCAAATACAACCGCTGCCCTCAATGCACCTAAACCGGAGGAGATTAAAAACTTACACCACACCACTTATGTGAAACAATCCCTATCTGAGCACCAACCGCTTGTTTAGTTCACCAAACCTTATCAGGTACACGCCTCTTGAAAAGGCCCTCAGATCGACCTCATTACTATGCCCGCTTTTTAACCGTTCACCCTGAAGCGAGTAGACATTCCACTGAGCATCCCTACTGAGATAAAATATACGCGAAGCCCCGGTATATGGGTGCATACGGAGTTTTGCATTTTGAGCGGAAACACGATTAACCCGCTGTCTGGTGGTGCACAGAGGTTTTACCACGATCTTGTAAAAATTAAAACCACCACTTTCCATTGTTACACGCAACACCTGCTCCCCTTTACTTAGTGTCACCTTTTCTGTGAAAGGGGTATAGTCGTCCCAGCCATCGGTCTTTGGAACAGTTATGCCGCTCAACACACTCTCTCCATCAATCTCTATCCCCATACTTCCACCGCCATCCTCAGATGAAGTATGGAATTCCAGCTCATACTCTGCAGCTTCGCTAACATCCACCGTATACTCAACCCACTCTCCTTGTGCAATCCAGCCTATAACATAACCGCTGTCGGGATGGTTGTTTATGTCGACGCCTTCATCTGTACGAAATTCCACCCCCCTCTCCTCACCTCTGTTTTGAGATGAGCTATCGTGATAACTCACCCCTTCTCCACCCTTGTCATACTCAACAGCCATTATAGTTCCTGGCAGGACTACGGGTTCATCCCAAAACGGTGCTTTTGGTTGCGAAACAACAACAGTAACCGGTGATGATGTTACAGAGTCCCCGATGTTGTTATGGGCTCTGGCACTGAGGGTAAGTTCCCCTGATGTATCGGGAGTAAAAGTTGTTGTAAATGGTGAGCTGGAAGCCTGAGAGTGATACTCGTCATTCACCATAAAATACACTCTGTCAATCGTCAGTTCTGAAGATGATGCCTGTGCTGTAATAGTTATTGAATCACCAACAATAAATCGTTCACTGTTTCGAGGTGCAGTAACTGATACATCAATTGAATCATACGGATGTTCACCGTGATAGCGATCCATTATATACTGATATTCATCAATTCTCTGGGTGGATACCCGAAACCGGTCAAACCACGCATAAATATCCTCAGTAGGCTTGTACGGATCGGAACCCCCGCCAAGAAATGTTGAGAGCAGCAGTTCGTTTATGGTTATATTTTCACGGCCATATTTTTTGG
>SKJJ01000178.1 GCA_007115975.1 Chitinispirillum sp. | reverse complement strand
GCACCCTTCTGGATACGATACAGGGTAAGGGGCACAACTGCAGAAAAGATTAGCGAGCTGGCGCTCTCAAGTCTCTTTCCTTCCGGCTGGGAGATCATAAATCTGCGCCTTGAGGGCCTGGAACCACCCCAATGGGTGAAGAATTTTGGCGCAACAGATGGAAAGTATATGGACATTCGAGATGACCGGGTGAACTGGTTTTTCGATTTGAACCCCAGGGCAGAGGCTAACTTTGCAGTTAAGATCAATCCATCATTCAGGGGAACCTACAGGCTGCCGCCCGTTTCGGTTGAGGCAATGTATTCGCCTGAGTATTTTGCACGTCTGGAGGGTGCTGAGATAGAAGTGAAGTGAATCCGATGAATGATAGAGTAAAAAGAAAAACAAAGTACCTGATTGTGGGTAGTGCTGCGCTGATTCTTGTATGGTTTGCCTGGCCTGCGCGCTACCCTTTCAGATGTGACTATTCAAGAGTCGTATTCGACACTCACGGGGAGCTTCTCCGTACAACCCTTGCCCCCGATGAACAGCTGCGTTTCGAGCCATCGGGGATCGCGGTTCCCGACAAGTATAGGGAGGCGGTACTGCTCTATGAGGACAGGAGATTTTTCTCCCACCCGGGTATTGATCCGATTGCCATTGCCGGTGCAGTAAGAACGAATCTCACAAGTGGCAGAAGAGTACGGGGCGCAAGCACCATAACGATGCAGGTAGCCCGAATGGCCAGGGGGCGGCCCCGTACCTATTGGTCAAAGGTTCTGGAGAGTATGGAAGCTCTCAGGTTCTCACTCCATTTCTCAAAGGATGAGATCCTTACGATGTATTCAGCCCACGTGCCGATGGGTGGTAATATCCAGGGAATAGAGAGTGCCTCGTGGAGATACTTTGGTAAACCTTTAAAGCAGATCACCTGGGCAGAGGCGGCACTTTTTGCAGTCATACCCAATTCCCCTTCACACATGAATATAGGCCGGCGCAGAGAACAGCTTGTCGCCAAGCGAAACGGGCTGCTCCAAACCATGATGAACAGGGGGGTGATCGACTCATTAACTTTTACCCTTGCAACTGCAGAACATCTCCCCGATGACGGATCCATGCTCCCTTTCAAGGCTCCGCACTTTACAAATTATGCCCTGCGGTCAACAAAGGGAAACAGACTTAAGACAACACTCGACTACTCTGTGCAGACACGCATTGACGCATTGGTGCAAAACCACCATTCGATTCTGCAAAATCAGGGGATTAGAAATATTGCCGTGCTTGTTTCGCAAACAGAAACCGGGGCGGTGCGGGGCTATATCGGGTCACACTCGTTTTTCGATTCTGCTGCTTCCGGTCAGGTTGACGGAATTCAGGCACGGCGTTCCACCGGGAGCCTGCTAAAACCGTTTCTGGCAGCAGGTGCAATTGACAAGGGACCGTATGGGATGGAGAGCATCCTGCACGATGTCCCCACGTTTTTCGGGACGTTCTCTCCCCAGAATGCTTCGCGGGAATTTTTAGGCCTGACAACGGTTGATGAGATGCTGGTGCGGTCACTCAATGTTCCTGCTGTGCGTCTTCTCAACTATTATGGTCTGGAGAATTTCTACGATCTCCTTGTTGGTGCAGGGCTGAAAGGACTGTTTCGGACACCGCAGGGGTATGGGCTCTCTTTGATTCTTGGCGGCAGTGAAGCGAGTATGTGGGAGCTATGCGCAATGTATATGACACTGGCCAACGGGGGAAGACTTTCGGCTCCCCGCCTCAGCGAAACAGTAAGCAGTGGCAGTGAGGGAGAGCAGGTATATAGCCGCGGTGCCTCCTACCTTGTGCTCGAAACTCTTCGCAAGGTAAGGCGTCCGGGAGCTGACTACTACTGGCATCTCTTTGCGGATAATACACCCGTTGCCTGGAAAACTGGTACCAGCTACGGGCAAAAAGATGGCTGGGCGATAGGGGTGAGCCCGCAATGGACCATTGGGGTATGGGCAGGGAATTTTGATGGAGAGGGCAATGCGATGCTTGGTGGAGCGCAATCTGCGGGCCCATTACTCTTTACTCTTTTTAATGAGCTCTCCCGTGGCGAAAGGGGAGAGTGGTTTGAAATACCCGAGATTGATCTAAAGCAAAAAAAGGTGTGTGCTGTATCCGGGTTTACACCCAACCAACACTGCCCCGAATCGGATAATGTAATGGTCCCTTTGAATGCTCATGCTGAAAGGTCTTGTCCTGTACATAAAAGCAAATGTGTCAGTTCATCTGAGGGGTGGGAGGTGTGCTCCAGATGCTGGGATCCCGCAGACACCCTGTGGAGGGTATTTGAAGTGTACGACCCTGCAGTGATTGAGGTATTTCGCAGCACAGGGAGGGCATTTGACACTATTCCCGGCCACAATCCACAGTGTAAAGCAGTCAGGACAGCAGAGGCGATCACCATAGAGTATCCTCCTGCCGGAGTTGCCGTGCAGATACCACGAAGTATCCAGGGCGACTATGAACGGCTGATTCTACGGGCGAGCAGCTCCAGGGCAAACGCTCCGCTTTTCTGGTATCTTAACGGAACGTTTATCGGTGAAACCACAAGTGAACACCGGATAGCGGTTCATCTTGAATCAGGAGATTACCACTTGGTAATTCAGACCGAGACCGGTAACAGTGCAGAGGTTGTATTCAGGGCCTTTAGACGGTAGGATTTCCAGCAGTTCAGGCAGGATAAGTATTGGGACGGAGCAATCTTATTTGCACAGAGGGGGCCCTGTTTTAATTCAAATAAGTTAGTCCGCCCCAATAGAATGGAGATCACGAGGGGTTTTTGAGCATCTGGTGATATTTTCTTAAAAAAACATTCACTCGACACCCCCCACGCAACGAATTTATTTTAGCAAAAAATCCAACAATCATTGCCAAAGGAGACCGTGTTATGGAATCTTGCCTTTTTTGCAAAATCATTAAAAAAGAGATCCCGGCAGAGATCATTGATGAAAACGATCACGCAATATTTATTAAAGACATCTCACCTCAGGCACCGGAGCATTTCCTTGCGATTCCCCGTAAGCACTACCCCTCCATACAGGCTATCCCACCAGAAGACCACACTCTTCTAAAGGAGCTTATGGTTTCTGTTGCCGAGTTTGTAAAGGCACACAAACTGGACGAGAAGGGCTACCGTCTGGTGCTCAATAGCGGAGAGAGATCCGGTCAGACCGTATTTCACATCCACATTCACATTCTTAGCGGAAGAGCAATGCAGTGGCCTCCTGGATGAGTATTAGCTGACGGTTTTCATTCATCCAATCTCTTTTTTTACAACATGTGTGCTGCGGTCTTCGGTGTTATACCACAAAATTACGGTGTTGCCATGTCTGGTAAAACAGTCCTCTATGTTCTTTTTGCCACTGCAGGGGAAGATTTTTCTATGTTTTCCCATTGCCTGTTGGATTAAATCCCTTTCATGTTCACCCAAGAATTTCACTCCGGCATTAAGGTTAGCCCCATCCCCAAATCCCGCCAAAGGCGGGATTTAAAGGGAGGAGTTGTGTTAGCTCAGAGAAATGGCTCTGAGTTTTGGTCCTACTGCATCTGTTTTCTAAGGAATGTCGGAACATCCATATCATCTTCATAATGAGTCATAACGGTTCCCCCGGAAACGAATACTCTTTCTTCCTTTTTGGTGCTCTCCTTCTGTTTCATAAAAGCAGGTACACCGACACTTGAAGATTTGTCCATCTGTTCTTTTGTACCATTCTCTACCTCTGAGATTTCTATAGTTTCTTCAGAAGGTTCGCATTGAGTTGTTTTTTCAGGTACCGACTGGGCGCAGACCTCTTTTTGTGCCTCTTTTGGTGGAAGATTTATCGACATCTGTTCAACATTTCTCTCTTTTTCTCTGGGAATGTTGATTGACAATTTTGATGCGGAAGACTCCTGTTTTTTCTTAGCCAGAGCATCATTAAATCCAGTCGCAATAACGGTAACTCTCAGTTTTCCATTGAGGGAAGGATCAGTAACAGCACCGAATATTATATTGACATCTGCATCTTCTCCGACAACGTCGTACACCGTCTGTGTAGCATCACTGACATCATACAATGTCATATCCTCACCACCAGAAATATTGATAAGAATACCTTTCGCTCCGGCAATAGAGATATCATCAAGCAACGGGCTATGGATAGCAGTATCGGCAGCAAGAACAGCCCGGTTTTCACCTTCAGCAAAGCCGGTACCCATAAGGGCGTCTCCCATATCCTTCATAATGGTTTTAACATCTGCGAAGTCAAGGTTTACCAGACCGTGAACAGATATAAGATCAGAGATACCCTTTGTAGCCTGATACAATACATCATCGGCCGTTTTAAAAGCATCGATAAGTGATGTTGTGCGCTCAACAATTGTTAGCAGTTTCTGGTTGGGAATCACAATAATAGTATCAACATTTTTTCGTAATTCATCTATTCCTCTGTTTGCATTTTTGTCCCTGACTTTTCCCTCAAAAAGAAAAGGTCTGGTGACAATTGCAACTGTAAGGATACCCATTTCCTGTGCTATTTCTGCAACAACCGGTGCTCCACCGGTACCAGTACCACCGCCCATACCGGCAGTGATAAAAACCATATCAGCACCTTCGAGTACGGCAGAGATCTTATCACGATCTTCTTCCATAGCCAGTTTTCCAACATCGGGATTTGCCCCGGCACCCAGTCCCTTTGTCACTTTTTCGCCGATCTGCAGACGCTGTGCAGCCTGATTGTTATCCAGTGCCATAGCATCCGTGTTGACGGATATAAATTCAACACCAGACAGGCCATCTGTTATCATTCTGTTTACAGCATTTCCACCGGCTCCACCCACGCCAATAACTTTCATTTTTGCTACTGCGTCGAAGTTGTCTTCCATTTTAAACATCATAATGCCCCCTTGAATTAGAACTATTTAAAAAAAGTTAATTATTGTCAAAATCTCTTTTATATCAGAAAAAATCCTTTACCCATGTTTTCATTCTATCATAAATGCGTTTAAAGTTGTCCTCTCCGCCCAGGTTCTTTTTACCCTGCATCTTTTTTGAAGACTCCCCCATACCATACATACACAGGCCCACCCCGGTAGAATGAACCGGAGATTTAGCAGCTTCGGTTAGCCCTCCGAATCCCCTCGGAACGCCCAGCTTAACAGGCATATCAAAAACTTTTTCGGCAAGTTCCTGCACACCTTCCATAAGAGACCCCCCCCCAGTTAAAACGACACCAGCTCCAAGCATATCGGCATATTCAGTTCTTTTAATTTCTCTAAGGGCAAGAGAAAGTATCTCTTCCATTCTCGGTTCAATAATCGAAGCGAGCACCGATTTAGACACCTCTCTCTGCTCACGGCCACCAACACCGGGCACACTGATATATTCATTTGCTTTTACAAAAGGTGCATAGCAGCATCCATACTGTTTTTTAATCTCTTCAGCTCTGTCAATTGGGGTTCGGATACCTATGGCTATATCGCTGGTGACATTTTTTCCACCCAACCCAACCACTGCTGTGTGGCGAATGCTTTCATCAAAATAAATAGCTATGTCGGTTGTCCCACCACCCATATCGATAAGCGCCACACCCAGCTCTTTTTCATCCTTTTCCAGGACCGAGTAGCATGAAGCCAGTGGTTCAAGTACCAGATCGATCACCTTAAGACCCGCTTTATCAACGCTTTTAAAGATATTCTGAGCACTGGTAACTGCTCCGGTAATTATATGAACCTGCGTTTCAAGTCTTACCCCACACATTCCCTTTGGATCCTTAATACCCTTCTGTTCGTCAACCACAAATTCCTGTGGAATAACATGTAGTATTTCTCTGTCCATAGGAATAGAAACAGCCTTGGCAGCATCAATGGCCCGAATCTCATCAAGCTCAGAAATTTCATTATCTTCCCTTGAGATAGCTACGACACCTTTACTGTTTATAGCCCTGATGTGATCGCCGGCAATTCCCACCCATACCGAATCGACATCAACACCAGCCATAAGTTCAGCTTCCTCCACTGCCTTTTGGACCGATCGCACAGTTTTGTCGATATTGACAACGACACCCTTTCTTAACCCATCGGAAGGACTTACCCCCACGCCGACAATCTTAAGAAGTCCGGAAGAGTCGCGTTCGCCTATAATACATGCTATTTTGGTAGTCCCGATATCCAGACCTACAAACATGCTATCATCCATACAGCCATCCTTTCCCTTGCCTATATATTCCTTGTTTTTAGTCATAATCAGTTGTTATCCGTTTTTAAAAACGCAAGATTTTTGTGACTTAAATTTACAACCGCAGGATTCCAGAATCCCTCGGTTAACATCGCCCTTATTTTATCAGCATAGCGCAAATTTGCTGTAACATCATTTCTATCCAGCACGAATTTTACAGGCGATGACTGAAAAGAGACTACCACTCGTTGATTTTCAGACAGGTCGATCTGTGAGATCTGTCGGTAAAAAAGATCACTTCTATTCTTTACATAACCGATTAAGTCAAGTACCGTTTTCATATCCTGAGCCCAAATCCTGTCCCTGTCTTCGCTTTTTGCACGGCACCCTGTTAACAGAGGCACCTCATAAACAGCACTGCTCTTTACCGGGAAAATGAATCCGGACTTATCAACCAGCTCTATTTTGCCGTTTCTCTGTACAAGTGCGACCGGCTGCCTTGCTATTAAATTGACAACAACCCTTCCGGTTATCCCTCTTTTTACCTGGGCTCCCTGTAAGCTTGGTATTACTTTTAAAGCCGAAGAGATTCTTTTTTCGTTAACACGAAATATTTTACTGTCAATAACAGTATCAAGCACAGCATCAACAGTTTCCTGAATTTGAGGACAGCTGTTTTTTACTACTACTTCCCGGACAGAGAGTATTTTTGTTTTTTCAAGCCTTTGATTTACCGCATCAAAGAGATGTTCTCTTCCGGTCCACAGGTAAATAAGCGCAGATCCGGCCATTGTAGCCAGAACAACCTTAAAAACAATTTTTCTGCCTTTATGGAGATATTTTTGTTTTTGTGCCACAGCCTTGTTTCTTTGATTTACACCTTTACGCCTGTTCATACCTGCATTTCCTTTGCAAACTGAACTGCGGTGTTGCAGATATCACCAGCCCCCATAAAAACCACAGCATCACCAGCTTTAACACTTTTCATTAAGTGCGCGACTATCGAATCAGTTTTCTCTATAAAATCAACTTTATTGTGTCCAGAGAGATGAAGACGCTTTGCAATTGTATCTGCCGTTATACCCTCAATAGGTACTTCTCTGGCTTTATAGATATCGGTCACCACTATTTTATCTGCAAGTGAGAGACTCGAAACGAATCCATCCATAAAATCCCTTGTACGGCTATAGAGATGAGGCTGAAATACTGCAATGACTCGTTTATAACCCCCGTTTAACGCGGCCTCAAGAGTAGCTTTTATCTCTGCGGGGTGATGTGCATAGTCATCAATTACAGCGACGTCCCCGTGATTGCCAAGAATTTCAAATCGTCGTTTTACACCCTGAAAACAAGAGAGACTTTTGGCTGCTGTTTCAAAACTGACTCCCATCTCCATACCGGCAGCAATGGTTGCCAGGGCATTTCTTACATTATGCACTCCCGGCAAAGTTATTGAAACGGTTCCCAGAAGCTTACTCTTGTGTATACAGTCAAAGTCCGTCAGTCCTCTTTTCATCCTGATATTGTCGGCTCTGTAATCCGCTTTCTTTTCCAAACCATAGGTAATGATGGTTCTTCGTATTTCAGAGATAACATCCTTAACTCCCGGATCATCAATACAAACAATAACGGCTCCATAAAAGGGCACCCTTTGGGTAAACCGAATAAAAGAATCCTTAATGTCATCGAGATCATTGTAACAGTCCAGGTGGTCTTCTTCAATATTTGTTATAATTGCCATGGACGGATACATCGCCAGAAAGGACCGATCGTATTCGTCGGCTTCAACTACCATTATTCTTCCCCTGCCGACAACCGCATGAGCACCGGTATTTCTGAGCATTCCTCCAACCAGCACTGTCGGACACTCCCTTGCATCGCAGAAAAGAGAGCCAATAAGGGAGGTTGTTGTAGTCTTGCCATGGGTTCCGGACACGCAAATGGTAAAATGTGTCCTCATCAAATCACCAAGAACTTCAGCACGGCGCATTTCAGGAGTACCGTTTTCAAGGGCGTATTTTCTCTCCTGATTCTCAGGCTTTACAGCACTTGAGTAGACAAGTAGTTCAGCCTTTTTTACCAGGTTTGGTGAGTGATTGTACTGAATTTTTATGCCTAAGGATTCAAGCCTCTCAGTAGCATCGGTTCTATTCATATCACTACCACTGACCATATGTCCCGATTCATAAAGCAGTTCGGCTATAGGACACATTCCAGCTCCGCCTATTCCAACCATATGAATTTTCTTTCTGAACTGCTTCATCTTTTTTTTATCCCCAATTCATTGATAATCACTTCAGATATTCTGCTTACCGCATTGGTAGGGGCATTATCCAAAGCTTTTCTGCACATCCACTCATAACGATCCTCATCTGCAAGGATTTCATTAACTGTAGTCAACAATTTTTCACCACAGCTTTCACTCTCTTGAAACCGGATCGCCCACCCCTGGTTTTGTACAAGTCCGGCATTAAGCCATTTTATGCTGTTAGTTGAAGGCGGAGGAGAGATCAGCATACAGGGAAGGCCAAAGTAGGCGATCTCAGCCATAAAATCAGGCTCGCTTCTGCCCACCACGATTTTTGAGGCAGCATAGTAGGGGTAGAGGTCTTTAACTTCTGAAAAGAGAAAGATGTTGTTGTAACCGGAGAACATCTCCTTTAACTTCGAATAACTCTTGCCGCCTGTCTGCCATATGATCTGAACGCCATTTTCGAGCCATTCTTTTACAGTGTCTACCAAACAGCAGTTAAATGAATAGCTGTCATCTTTTCCGCTGCAGATGAGAATGGTCTTTTTGGATCTGTCAAAATTGCCCGGGTATTCGGTTTTGTTGTATCCTTTGGAAACCTGACGCACTGGAATGCCCGTCAGTTCCTTTGATCCGCCAAGTACATTGAGGTTAACCGATGAGTGCCCGAGAAAAATTCTTTTTGCCTTTGAAGCAAACAGACGATTTACAGGATCAGCAATGGCATTGGGCTCAATGAGATAGTAGGTAACCGACTTAACCCGTGCAGCCGCAAGCACCGGTATCGATTCATACCCTCCGAATGCCAGTACTGCACTGGGTTTGTTTTCGCTCATTTTTTTGTTGAATCTTATAAATTCAGCGCAAAAGCGCACTAATGAACCGAGTTTACTTTTTTTACCATTTCCCTGAGACTCAAGAAGCATGTAAGGGATGTTGTATTTTTTGCACACCTCCAGTTCCTCTTTTCTGCTGCAGCCAACCCAGGTAAAAGAGATCTCTGAAGAGCGCTTTCTAATCTCAAGCACAAGTGATACTGCCGGTGTTACGCACTCTTTGAGCCCTGCAACAACCAGCATCAAGTGATACTTTTTTCTTTCCACTCTCTTTTTCATCTTTTTCTGTTCCTTCTTCCCGATTTCTGCTTGTCGGAGAGAGGTACATTTTCGGTTAACGATGTTTGTGTCTGACTTGAAATATTCAGAAGGATTCCCATACTTATCATTGTAAAGATCAGACTCATTCCACCGTAGCTTAAAAACGGCATAGGCACTCCGGTGGTAGGCACCAGACCAGTACTGACACAGGCATGAATCAGCAGATAAGCAGCGATTGTAAGGGTAAACCCAAAAGCCATCAACTGCCCCATTTTGTCGGGTGCATTAAGGGATATCCTCAATCCTTTATAAATAACGAATCCGAATACCAGCAAAATAACCATGATACCGAAAAAGCCGATCTCTTCTCCTAAAATAGAGAAGGCAAAGTCGGTGTGGGGCTCAGGAAGGTAAAAATACTTTTGCTCCCCTTTGCCAAGACCGACACCAAAGAACCCACCGTTGCCAAGACCCACCAGTGACTGAAACGCCTGATACCCAAGATCCTCCACCCTCCCGGACATATTTAAATACCCCAATACTCTGTTAAGCCTGTAGGGAGTTCTTAATACAAGAATAACCATAAAGGGTATAGCAGCCAGAGCAAGAGATGCAATATGAAGGACCTTGGCACCTGAGACAAAAAGAATTCCCAAGGCAATAGAGGTAATAATCATGGAGCTTGAAAAGTCCGGTCCCAGCACTACCAGTACACTGATAACACCTATTTTCAGAAGATTCTGTACAAATACTTTTCTGTCTCTGATTTCCGGTCCTGCTTCTTCACATTTACGGGAAATAAAGAGGATAAGGGCCAGACGGGCAAAATCCGAAACCTGAAACCGAACTGAACCAAGAGTGATCCAGCGTTTAGCACCATTTATGGCATGAGAGTCGGGCAGAAAGAGAACATACAACAACAGTGCGGCTGCTATGATAAAAAGCAGGCCACTGGCTTTACCCCACAAGTGATAATCGACATTTATAAAGATCATAAAACTGACCACAGCCAGCAGTGCCCTGAAAGCCTGACGGGAAAGGAAAAAATCAGCGCCGCCAAACCTCTGCTGAGCGAGCGCAAATGAAGAGCTGTAAACAAGCACAATACCGAATCCAAGCAGAAACAGTATTGCCACAAAGAGCCCCAGATCAATTTTTCCACTTTGCAGCTTCATGCAATCTTCTCCCCGCAAAGAGCTTTAACCAGCTCTTTAAAGATTTCACCCCGGTGTTCAAAACTGTTAAACATATCGAAGCTGGAACAGCCAGGAGAGAAAACGACCTGTTCACCTCTTTTTGCATTGGCCGCAGAAAACTCTACAGCCTCAGTGAGGCTTGAAAATTTCTTTATGGGAGCAACATCTTTTAGAACCGTCTCAATTCTCTCTGAAGCTTCACCAATAAGAGCTATGTTTTTCACCTTCCCTGCGATATTGCTTTTTATCTTTTGGAAATCACACCCCTTATCCCTGCCACCGGCAATGAGATGTACACCACCATCAAAAGCACCTACAGCACAAGCGACCGACTCAGCAGTGGTGGCTTTACTGTCATTATAAAAACCGACACCATCAATCTCGGCTACAAATTCAAGTCTGTGTGAAAGCCCAGCAAACGAACAGAGTCCCTTTGCAATGTCGGTTGCACTAACCCCAGAAGCCACGGCGATTGCTGCTGCTGCACAAACATTCAGATAGTTGTGCTCACCCTTGAGTTTTATCTCTTTTAATGCAACTATTTTTCCCTCAGAGCCATTAAACCGGTATACTACATCACCACCTGATATATAGAAACACTCTTCTCCGTAGTTTTCAGCTCCAAACCATACCACTCTTACCCGGCCACCGATCTGCTCAGCCCACTCCCTTAAACGAAATTCGTGCATATTCAACACCAATATGTCATCAGGTGTCTGATTTGCGGCGATATTTTTCTTTGCCTCATAGTACTCGTTTTCATTTTCGTAGCGGTCCAGATGATTTTTCATCAGGTTTAAAACTGCACTTACCGCCGGTCTGAAACGATCGATTGTTTCAAGCTGAAAACTTGACACTTCTGCAACAACGTATGCCTGCTCAGAAAGCCCGGGGGAAACAGATATCAGAGGCAATCCAATGTTTCCTGCTGCAACAGCCTGCTTGCCTGCAGACAAAAGGGCTTCGGCGAGCAGTGAGACCGTTGTGCTTTTTCCTGTAGATCCGGTTACTGCCAAAAACTTTGCACGTGATGCCCTGTAACCAAGCTCAATCTCAGACCACACCGGCACTCCATTGTTACGGGCTTTTTTAAGGATCTCAATATCAGATCTGATTCCTGGAGAGAGAATAATCAAATCGCTTTCCAGAATCTGGTCGCTATGTCCGTTTGCTTCGCTTTGAACAGTAATGTTTTCGCGGTTCAAGATTTCTGCAAGTTTCTTTTCCCCACAGACATCACTTATAAAAACCGGCACACCACGATCGGTAAAAAACCTTGCAGCTGCGATTCCGCTTCTTGCGGCCCCAAGCACCGAAACCCTACCAGGAAGAGCGTTGAGAAAATCATCTGTACAATTTGTGTTCTTCATCAAAAGCCCTCAAATACGTTTTCAAGCTTTACACTTCTTGATCCTTTAAGAAGCACGGTATCACCCTTATTCACCACAGTTTTAATTTTTTGCAAAGCTTCCTCAGCATTTTGAACCTTAAACACTCTTGAAGCAGCCATTCCCTGCTTGCGTGCACCATCGACAACCTCTGAGGCAAATTCCCCAACTGCAATTATTCTTCTGACATCTGATTTTGCCAGGGTTGCACCGATTTTTCTGTGCAGCTTTTTACTGTAGACACCAAGCTCAAGCATATCTCCCACAACCGCAACTCTGGAAGAGGCAGAGGCGGTAATATCACAAAGATACCGGATAGCAGATTCCATCGATCCCGGATTTGCATTGTAGCAATCGACTATGAAATCAATACCCTTTTTCTTTTCTATGATTCCACGCATTGATACCGGCCCCAACTGGGCAACTGTTTCATACACCAATTCATAGGGAATATTGCAGCGCTGGGCAATGTGAATTGCAGGAAGAACGCAATAGACAAAGTGCCTTCCCGGCATTTTCAGAATAAACTTCCGGCCTTCAACTGCAAATGTCACTCCCTTTTTGGGATCAACCACAATGTCGGTTGCACGTACGTCACAGCGTGCAGACATTCCGAAAAACACACTCTTTAGCCCTCTTTGGGCAGCCCCTTTGACCAGTCGCGGATCATCACCGTTGAGAAGCATAAAACCCTCAGGGTTTAACCCTTCGGCAATTTCAAACTTTGCATTGGTGGTTTTTTCAAGTGATCCAAACAACCCCACATGTGCATAACCGATATTAGATATCACCGCAATGTCCGGGGATACGATTTTTGTAAGCGGCCGGATCTCATTTTCATGATTTGCCCCCATCTCCAGCACTCCCGCCCACTCATCACCATCAAAACGTAAAACGCTAAGCGGTACTCCAATATGGTTATTCCAGTTGGTATAGGTCTCCCCTACCTTGACGACCTGCTTTAATACCGATGAGATAAAAGATCTGGTTGTAGTTTTTCCATTTGACCCGGTGATTCCTATTACCAGAAGCTCCATCTCTTTACGGTAACGAGCGGCTATTTTGTGCACCGCTCTGAGGGTGTCAGTTACAACAATGCACTTTTTTCTAAGGTTATCCGGTACTGTTGCAATGCCTTTTTTATCAACGACAACAGCGATAGCGCCGTTATCGATTGCAGACTTTACGAACCGGTGCCCGTCATCACTCTCGGTGCGAAAGGCAACAAAGAGATCCCCCTTTTGAACTTTTCTTGAATCATTCCAGACATTTCTGACTTTTCTGGAACGCATGGTATCAGACATTTCGCTGAATCCTGTACTCCAGTCAATAAGTGAGCCCAAAGTCAGATATGTTTTTTGTTTAGTAGCCATCTGGTTGCCTACCCCTTTAACTCTTTATAAATTTCCTGAACTGTTTCAGTATCACTGAAATGACTTCTCACTCCCAGCATTTCCTGATACTCCTCATGTCCCTTACCCGCAACAACGATACAGTCTCCTGACTTTGCACGCCTTATAGCCCCTTCAATAGCATCCCTGCGATTGGTGATAACAGTGTGCGGAAAATCAAGTGGAATACCCTGCACAATCTGAGCAATGATCGATTCTGGTTTTTCGCTCCTTGGGTTATCGGAAGTAACAATAGCCTCATCGCAGTTAAGAGCCACCGATTCCCCCATTATCGCTCTTTTACTCTTGTCACGATCTCCGCCACAGCCAAACACACAGATAAGTTCACCGGAAGTGAGCGGCCGAGCAGCCTGCAAGACATTAACCAAAGCATCCGGCGTATGTGCATAATCGACAATCACCACAAAGGGAGCATCTACGGGGACTCGGTCCATTCTGCCCGGCACCCTGTTCATTTCAGAAAAAGCGTCCTGGATTTTTTTTCTGTCTATATTCAACGCAAACGCACCGGCTATCATTGCGACCATGTTATAGACATTGAAATGTCCTTTGAGCGGAGAGTGGAATTCAGATTTTTCCTGTTGATATTCAACCCCGACCAGACAACCGTTCCAATCACAATTTGATGAAATAATTTTCACCATTGCAGCGTCATCTTTACCATAGGTAACCACGTTTGTGGTATTAGCAAGTTCTTCACTCAACCGTTTTCCCCACGGGTCATCGATATTTACTACTGCGACACCACATTGTTTCATGTGCTCGGTAAAGAGTAGTTTTTTAGCCTTATAATACTGCTGCATATCGCCGTGAAAATCCAGATGATCCAGGGTAAGATTTGTCCAGACAGCAAGATCATATTGGATACCGGCGACTCTTTTTAAAGAGAGAGCGTGTGATGAGACCTCCATAACCATGGACCGCGGAGGAATGGCTGCCCTATTCACGAGCCGCAGCAGATCAAGCGCCTCAGGTGTAGTGTGGGTAGAATCACTTACCTCTGTTCCAAGCACGGACTGAACCGTACCGAACATCCAGGAACAGTCCTCACCAAAGAGCTGATCCATCAGTTTTTTATAGAAATAGGAAGTGGTGGTCTTGCCGTTGGTGCCGGTAATGCCCACATTTAGCATAGACTTTTGATCAATACTCCAGAGTGCATTTGCCAACATACCCAGGGCTGCTCTTGAATCATCAACCTGTACCCATGTAACCGCACAACCGGGCTGAGGATTTTCTGAAAGCACCGCTACTGCACCCTTTTCGAGTGCGTCCTTTATGTATATGTCACCATTATCCCTAAGGCCTGCAATCGCAACGAACAGATCACCAGCTTTCACAGTACGGGAATCGTATGCGATATCCTCAATAACTGGATCGGCTGCTGCAATTACGCAGCTTGAAGGAGTAATTCCTGCCTGTTTTATTAACTGACTTACTTTCATGCAATCACCTGTATTACTATCATTATTACTGTGTCACTTGATTCGCTTTGGTATCCGCTCATATTCAAAATTTTTCTCTTTTATCTTCCATACGCACTGTAAAGGGTGCATGGCTGTGCGCTATCAACTCTTCTGCCAGGCGCCGGAATCTGCCTTTTCACCCTTCCACTACCTATTATAACCGGATTCATTCCTTTAAAATTGAGTACATTGAATGCATCCCGCACATCTTTACCAAAAAGATCGGGAACAGTTTTCAGCTCTTCACTTTCATAACTAGATTCCCTGTTCAGAAAAACAATAACCGAAGCATCGCTTTTAATCTGGGTTCCTGCAGCAGGACTCTGATAAACAACCATCTGCCCCTCACCAACCTCACTCAGTGAAATACCAAGAGAGTCCAAGCGCTGCCTTATTGAACCAATATCCTGCCCCACATAGGATCCGACAATATAGGGGATACTTTTTTCAGCCTCAGAAGCAGCGGGTGCATTTGTAAGAAATGTCCGGGCATATTGTTGCCCCGGATTGGTGATAATCTGATTCATAATTTTTCTGAATGCAGGAGCAGCTGCCGCGCCACCCATCTCTCCCCCTGCAGGTTCATCAATTAAAACCCCGCAAAGAAGCACCGGATCATCTGCAGGCGCAAACCCTATAAAGGAGGACCAGTAGCGATTTTTAGCATATCCGCCGCTGTCAGACTTCTGACTTGTTCCGGTTTTACCCCCAACAGAAATACCTTTAATGATGGCATTTCTTCCCGTCCCCTCCTCAACAGCCAACTCGAGCATCTGGCGCAATGTCACTGCCACCTCTTCACGTATAACCCGTCTCACCGGAGTAACTTCTGAAGTTTTCACAATATTTCCGTCATGAGAAACAACCTTTTCATATATAAGCGGTGAAACCAGCACCCCTCCGTTTGCAACAGCTGCAAAGGGAAGCATCATCTGCATGAAGGTTGTAGACACTTCATACCCGATGGCCATTGTCACTCTTGTTCTTCCTGACCAGGATCTCACCGGATGCAGTATCCCCTCCTCTTCTCCGGGAAGATCAATTCCGGACTTCACTCCAATTCCGAAATTCCGTACATAACGATAAAACCTGTCATTACCAATGAGATTTGCGGTTTTAGCAAAACAGACATTGCTGGAGTAAGTCATCGCCTCACTAAAAGTTATACGACCTCGGGGAGTAACATCCCTGATCACCTGATTGAAAACCCTGTACACACCATTATTTGCATCGATTGTGTCTTCAGGGGTGATCAGTTTTTCCTGAAGCGCAGCAGCAGCGGTGATAATCTTAAAAGTGGAACCAGGCTCATAGATCTCCCCCAAACAACGGTTACGCCTTGAAGAGAGCGGATATTTCAGAGGGATATTTGGATTAAAGGAGGGTTCGTTAACCATGGCCAGAATTTTTCCGCTTTTTGGATCCATCACAATGGCCATTGCTCCTTTTGCATCAAGATCTTTAACCGTCTGCCTCAAAATGGACTGAACAGCCTTTTGTATGTCAACATCTATGGTAAGATACACATCGGAACCATTCACCGGTGCCTTCTCCGGCAAGCCGATTTTTCGATACGACTGATTCAGTCCGTCTTTTTGTACAATCGCCCAACCGTTTTCGCCCCGAAGGTAATAGTCAAATGAAAACTCCGCACCAGCCAGACCATAACCATCCCTGCCGATATACCCCAGAACAGGACCAGCAAGGTCACCATTGGGGTATACTCTGCTCAGTGAGGCCTTCCCAGTTCCCTCTATTCCAAGCATGTCCACCCCTACAGACAACCGCTGCTGCATACTTGCACCAAGGACCCTTCCACTGCGGTCCAGTATGGACCCTCTGCGGGCAACGAGTTCTCTTCGCTGCTGTGCCTGACTTCTGCTGCGCAAAGCATACCTCTCAGCATCAAGTACCTGTATCGCAAACAACCTGCTGACCATTACAAGACCGAGTGCAAGTAAAATCACACAGACAAAGATCACTCTGGCTCTGAACTGATTCACCACCTTCTGCCTCCGGAATTACCAGACCACATTCTCACAAAAAAATCACGAACCGATCCAAAGCCATCCGTTTGGGAGTCATTTACATTTATTACCAGTATCTGGTTTGATTCAGGGTACTCCAACCCCAGATGCTCACGTGCAATTTTTTCGATTCTGCTGTTTGATGAGAGATTTTTGCACTGCAGCTGCAAGTAGGCGATTTGACGGTCAAGAGCAGAAAGAGTATCTGAGATGGCATTAAGCTCTAATGAAGCGGTGTTTATGTATGCCTGTTTCCACACAAGAAGAAAGGGGAGTGCAAGAACGACAGAAACCACTGCTGCAACAAGCAGCATGTGGCGTATTTTAAAGATAGTTACTGCTGGATTTCTGTTTGTTCTGTTCATGTTCAAGCGTCCTGCTCAGTTCGGGAAGCCACCCTCAGTCGGGCACTCCTTGATCGTGGATTTGATTTCAGCTCTTCCTCTTTCGGCACAACGGCCTTTCTGCTTACACGTTTAAGCAGCGATGGTTTGTCGCATACACATACCGGAAGATCCCTGGGACAGATACATTTGCCCTCATTGGCAACTATAAATTCTTTTACTGCCCTGTCCTCAAGAGAGTGGTAAGAGATCACTGCAAGCCGCCCGCCGGCACAGAGATAACCCAGACTCTTGTGAAGAAACATGGTAAGCTCCTCCAGTTCCCTGTTCACCGCAATGCGCAGCGCCTGAAAAAGCTTTGCCAAAACTTTGTATTTAACATTGGGCCCATATTCACTGATGATGCAGTTGCGGATGTCTGTTGAGGTATCAAGTGAACGGTGTTCAAGCCAATCTTTTAGGGCCCGCGCCATCCTGGAGGCATTCCTGATTTCGCCAAAACACTCTAATATATGGGTCAACTCTTCCCTGGTACTGCTTAAAAGAAGCTCCCTGGCGGTGATACCGGCCGTGGAATCCATTCTCATATCAAGTGTTGAATCCAGCATATACGAAAACCCCCGCTGCGGTTCATCTATCTGATGTGATGAGACGCCAAGATCCAGAAGAAACCCATCGACACACTCAATACCGTTTTCATCCAGAACTTTATCAAAATCAGAAAACCTGCCCCGGGAAATTATCGTTGTTGCCTTAACTGCTGCTGCGGACCGTTTCCTGTTGTGTTCGACAGCTTCCAAGTCTCTGTCGATTCCAACCATTACACCTTTTTCTGAAAGCCTCGATGCTATCGCCCAAAAGTGCCCCCCACCTCCAAGTGTGCAGTCGACGTAGATACCGCCTTGCTTCACATCAAGAAATTGAAGTACCTCATTGAGCAAAACAGGAGTGTGATAATCCAGATTGCTCATTGTTGTGAAAGCCCTGCCTCTACAGATTCAAAAAACATGTCATCGAAATCATCTTCACTGGCAAGATACTCTGCATACGCATTACTTTCCCAGATCTCGATGTAGTTGGACAGACCCACAAGGGTAACATCCTTGCTTATTCCGGCATTCGCCATCTGCTTGGCAGTAAGAGTGATGCGTCCCTGGGAGTCGAGTTTGGAGTCACTAAGAAGGCTGAACAGAAGACGTTTGTGCCGAAGGGTCTGACGGGTCTCGGGCCGGGACGAGAGCTCATTTTCATAAGCATCCCAAATATCCCGTGGATAAGCTCTGAGACAGTTGGTGGGTCCGCGCACGACCACAAACGTGTCATCAGCATCGGGATTGAGCCCTTTCCGGAACTTTGCCGGAATGTTGACCCTTCCTTTGCTGTCGATCGAATAATCGAAACTGCCACGAAAACTACTCATCCACGATTCCCCACTTTTACCCACTTTTACCTACTATTACCCCTTGAAATACTATATATATCTGACCATGTCAAGCTTTTTTGGACTTTTTTTTTGGAATTTTTTTTGCAATTCTGGTTTAAGAGTGGGGGCTTTGGGAAACAGGCGTAACCAGGGAGCAAAACCCGTTTTTCAACCCGCAAAGGGGTGGGGTACGCGATGATCTCTCCCACGGTGGCGACTCAACAGCAATTGGCATCGGATTTCAAAAAAAAATGGGGTCGAAAGCTAAAAAAAAGGGTCATTGGGAGGATTCACCACCGAGGTCGTGGCTGGTCCCAATTCCTACAAAACAGCGATACTACCGGTGATAAGCCAAGGCCAAAAACCCTTTTGTCAGGATTGGGGTAGGTCAAAGCTGATCCCTCAAACCGTAACGCAAACAACTGCAGCCTCTCTCTTGCCTCGGCCCCCGACAACTTGCTCCTTCAGGTGCAACCAGATCAGTGAATTCAAAAAAGTGTAACTTTGCCCGTGCAGCCCCAAACGAATCAATTATTTTGTTTGAACCGAACACACTTCATCACCGCGAAAATACAAAGGAGCTTGTTGCAATGGGAGACCTGCCGATCATGTCAGTTTCAGGAATTAGAGGAGTGGTAAATGAAACTCTGGATGAATACTTTTTCAGCTCGATAGCATTTCTGCAGACCCGTCTTTGCGGTGGTGGCAGCATCGTCATAGGAAGGGACACCAGGCCCTCCGGTGAGATGTTTATGAAAGCAGCCTGCAGAGGAATCCGCGCAGCGGGTGGAAAACCGGTTGATATCGGCATTGCGCCTACCCCTACGACATGCGTTGCAGTCGGCTCCCTTAAGGCAAACGGCGGCATCATCATAACTGCAAGTCATAATCCGGTTCAGTACAATGGCTACAAGATGGTCCACGCAGCAGGAAGGCTTTTCCGGGGTTCGGAGTGTGAAGAGGTATATCAGGAGTTTAAGAAGGGTGAGATCCCTTCACAAGAGGAGTTTTTGGGGTATGATGATTCACCAGAGGAGCGAGTCGATGCGACCTACCTTCACATCAGGAAAATTGTATCACAGGTCAATGTTCCTCTTATCGCTTCAAAAAAGTTGCGCATAGCCATAGACTCGATAAATGGTGCTGCGGGTGCTGCTTTTCCTGAACTCCTCAAACAACTTTCGGTAGAATGGAAAGGAGTGCACAATAAACTTGACGGGGATTTTGTGCACAATCCGGAACCGCGACCGGAGCACCTCGGCGATCTTCGAACACTTTTAAAAAGTGACAACAGTTTTCATGGTGGATTTGTATTTGATCCCGATGCAGATCGACTTGCCACCATGGGAGAAGATGGTCAGGAGATTTCAGAGGAGATGACACTGGTCTTTGCACTGCAGAATATTTTGGAACAGAAAAAGTCGGACATCGTGACCAATCTCTCCACATCCATGGTGATTGATGATGTGGCTGAGAAGTTCGGACAGAAAGTGTTCAGAACAAAAATAGGTGAAGCAAATGTGGTGGAGGGGATGGAAAGGCACGGCAGCATTATCGGCGGTGAGGGCAACGGTGGTGTCATCTATCCATCAATATCAAATGTCAGAGATGGGATCGCTGCAATGGCAATGATACTTGAGCTTATGGCCAAAACAGACAAAACCATTTGGGAGCTAAAGGAGCATTGGCCGACCTACCCAATAGTAAAGGAAAAAATAGATTGTGACGCAAGAGATCCCAAGGATGTTATCGCAAGACTAACCGCCCGTTTCAGCGATGAAAATGTCAACCTGGTCGACGGGCTTAAGATCATAAGGGATTATGGCTGGGTTCACCTCAGGGCATCAAACACCGAGCCCATAATCCGGTGCTATGCAGAGGCAAAAACTGACCGGGAAGCTCAGGAACTTGCACAGATGGTGATCGATGAGGTGGAGAAGGGAAATTCCTGAACTACCCCTAATTCCGCCTCGTTGTCGGGGTCGGTATCAGAACCGGATTTTATAAACCTGCAATAAGCAGTTACAATTTTCCCCCTTTGTGGGGAATCGATACCGAGGCCGATGCCGACCCCTAAGGGGAACTTGAATACTTTGACCATCTCCCCTTTGTGGCAGTTTTTTTTCATTTTCATTTCACTCTTAAGATCAGCGAAAATTCAGTTTTTCCGTCCTTACATCTCTTGCGATCCAATAATCATCAAGACACGGGAGGCCGCTGCCATGAATCATCCCCATGATCTGTTTTTCAAGGAAGCGTTCAGCCGTAAATCGGTTGCCTGCAGCTTCATCGGTAATTATTTGAGTGATGAGGATAAAGCTGCAATAGATATAGATACCCTAGAATCGGTTAAAGACAGTCATATCAATACCGATCTGATCGAATCGTTCTCCGATACAGTTTATTCTGTTTTAAGCAAAGACCACTTAAAGCGTATTTACCTCTATTTCGAACACAAAAGCTATGCTGACCATCGCATTGGGTCTCAATTGATCGAAAACATTGCCATGATTCTGCAGTACCACAGACGCCAGCACGGACGAAACGCTAAAACCCCCAAAATTTCAACTATAGTGATAAACCAAACTGGCTCCGATTGGAAGTTTGGTTGCAATTACACCTTAATTCTAAAACCGTTCTCATCCCAGACAATTTTCCCCGAACTTGATTTTACGGTTCTTGATCTCTCCAGAATTCCCGATGAAAAGATAACCGGCATCCCCTATCTCAGGATTATTTTCCTGACACTTAAACATATTCATCACCCTCAACTACCAAAGAAACTGGGGGAGATAGCCGTAATTTTCAGGGAGCTTGGTAATGAACCTGAGCGTGAAGGCTATTTCAAGGCATTTCTTCTCTATATCACGGCTACCGCTCCTGCTGAATTGATTCCTGATATCATGAACGTAATCAAAGGTGTCACCATGGAACTCGATGAAGAAAACAAAAGGATGCTCAATGAGGCCCTCAGGGAGTTTTTTAAAGAGGAACTTATTGAAGCCAAACGGGATATGGAGCAGCAGATAAGAACAGATATGGAGCAGCAGATAAGAACAGATATGGAGCAGCAGATAAGAACAGATATGGAGCAGCAGATAAGAACAGATATGGAGCAGCAGATAAGAACAG
>SKJJ01000051.1 GCA_007115975.1 Chitinispirillum sp. | reverse complement strand
ATCCAATGCTCAGTTACCCACCCGCTACGCCTTATATGCGGTTTCTGTCCGTCGAGTCCATCCTTTGCTCCGTCTTCCTTCAGATTCCACCTCGCGGAGGACACCCTTGCCTTTTGCTAACGGTTCGCTGTCGAATGCGCCCGTTCAGGACTTACACCTTAAAGAACAACGCCATGCATGGCGCACAAAAACGGCTATCCTAATTTTTGGAAAATAGGATAGCTGCAAAGGTAGCCCTGCGCAAACCATCTCATTTTTGTCAAAAAAAACATACTGTTTGGGTTTAAACTATCTACCTCTCCATCAACTGTTTCGGAAAAGGGCGTACCAGGAAAAGGGCGTACCAGAAAATCCTAAATCACTATTGTGAAAGGTCCCGTGCCGTTCAATGTTCCCCCTACTTGACACATGTTATCACCTGTGTACCAGCCCCAGACAATCAGCCATTTCCAGCCCCCACCAGACTGGATTCAGCTGCAATACCTGCCCCGAAATGCAAACCTTCTCTTCCCAACAACAATATTATATATTAATTATCATTTTCCTCTGCAACCACTTTAAATCAAAGGAGTACTCTATGCGTACACCAGTATATGCATTCCTTGCAATTATCCTGACATTCTCCACACTCCCAGCACACGCCGATTGGGCTACCTCCAGTGGTAGTTGCTATGCAAAGGGAGACATCCATCTCTCTGCCGGCCTTACACTTAGTCGTCTGGGAGGTTATGCCATGTTCGATATTGCCGTTCATGATGCCATATCGGTTGGTGGAGGTGCAGGCTACTACTCTTACAGCTATTCAAGATATTGGCGATACGCCTATTTGCCCATGACCGCACGGGTACTCTTTCATCCTTTTAACCTTTCTGTGCTCGAGGATAAGATCAAAATTCGTGACCAATTCGATCTCTATGTCGGCTTAGCAACGGGATGGAGACTGGGATGGGCAAAACAGCGTAACCTGAGCACTGTAATTAATAGCCAATCTAGCATCGGTGGTTTTATGCTTAGAGAGAACCTGGGGATCAGATATTTTCCATCAGACAATTTTTACCTCTTTGCCGAAACAGGTGCCGGTTTTGGCTGGATGAGCGGAGGAATCGGTTTTCGTATAAACTGAATATCCAATCCTCAAGATCGAAACAAAATAGCCTGCTTATATCTACAATCCGGAAAGGACGTTTCATGACATTCGAAGAGATGGTAGAGCTTGCCCGCAAACGCAAGCTTGAAATGCCAGAAGGGAAGTCTACCACTGAACTTTTCAAAAAGGGCACCCACGCAATCGGCAAAAAACTGGTTGAGGAAGCGGCTGAATCCTGGATGGCCGCACGGTACGAAACCAGCAGTGATCTGGCGCTGGAGCTCTCTCAGGTGCTCTACTATGCAGCCGTTATGATGGCAGAAAAAGATCTATCACTCGATGAGGTGTATGAGAGATTATGATTAAAATCGCCCTTCCAAACAAAGGTATGCTCTGTGAGCCCGCAATGGATCTGTTCAAAGCATGTGGCTATAAAATTACAAAGGGGCAAAAAAAACTCTCCAGTTCCGACCCTGACAGTGGTGTGGAGTTTTTCTTCTTGCGTCCCGATGATATCCCCATGTACGTGGGCAAAGGCATTATTGATGTGGGAGTTACCGGTATAGATTTCGAAGCCGAAGCCGGTTCACCCTGCAAGAAGGTTTTGGATCTTGGGTTCGGAAAATCCAAACACTTTGCAGCTGTCCCAAACAAATCACCAATCGATTCCCTTGAGCAGCTGCGCAACAAACGCATCGCCACCAGCTACCCTGCCATTGTAAAGAATTTTTTTGGCTCCCCCTGCCCTGAAATCATCCCTCTCACCGGAGCAGTTGAAATTAGCGTCAGTCTTGGCGTGGCAGATGCTGTAGTTGATGTGGTTGAAACCGGTACCACCCTTAAGCAAGCCGGCCTTCGCATTCTTGGAGAATCGCTGTTTAGCTCACAGGCAGCACTCTTTTCCCATCCGGGCAGAGGATCACTTCCCGACATCCTCACCCTTCGCAAACGTCTCGAGGGTAAACTGGTTGCAATGAGCTGGATGATGATTGAGTATGATGTTCACGCTGAGTTGCTTGAGAAAGCATGCGCTATAACTCCCGGCCTCTCCTCGCCCACTGTCAGCCCACTTTACCAAAAGGAGTGGTTTGCGGTAAAGGCCATGGTTAAAAGAGTCGAATCAAATCTGATTATGGACAACCTGGCGGATCTGGGATGCAAGGGGATACTGCTTACAGCAATCGAAAGCGCTAGAATCTGAAAACCAACAAAAGTACGATCACAAATTCAGGATACCATAAAGGAGCTACCGTTTTTTATATTATATATAACACATTAAACAAGTGAGGGACAGACCTATGAGCACTACTATATGGGAAACAGCAATCGACATTGAAGATAAGGGGATCTCTTTTTTCGATCTCCTTCAAAAGAGAACTGAAAATGATGAGCTTAAGGGTGTTTTTAATTTCCTAAAAGAACAGGAAATAAAACACAAAGAGTTCTTTATGCGCATATCCAACAATCAGGATGCTACCATGGAAGCCGGTGAAGATGCAATAGCATATGCGCAGAAAGCATTTTCGGTAATGAAAGGTAACATCCCATCCGATACTGATCTTAAAGATTCTGCGGATGCGTATGAAACAGCAAAAAAAATGGAGCGCGATGCCATAGATTTCTACACATCTCTTCTGGAAAAAACCGACTCCAAGGAGGAACAACGGATCCTCAAGATCATCATAAGTGAAGAATCAATTCACGAAAAACTTATGGACACTCTGATTGATTTCGTCTCACGCCCCAAAGAGTGGCTTGAAAATGCTGAATGGAATCACCTTAACTCCTACTAAACTGCAACATTCTACCCCTTTCTCTTGGAGGAGATCCCTTAGCGTTCTCCCCCAAGATTGTGACCTCTTTAATCCTACCCAGAACAGAAATAGTGTACTGGCTTGTAGACGGTCCCCTCCAAAAGAAGACTACATACGAAAACCGCTCAGTTCCTATTCAACCGACAGACATAAAGTTCAAAACAACGCTTGAAAACTACCAGAACACCCGTTTATAGTATTACACTACTACTCTAATCAAGCTCTTCAATCTCCTGGTCTAACCACAACCCCGAATAATCACCTTCATCACTATCATCCCAGCTAAAACGGTCAGTCTTTTCCAGTTTCAAATCGCTGAAATCAACCAATTTCCCCACAGCAGTGTTAAGAGCCTGAATGCTTGAGCCAACCTGTTCCCTTACGAATTTATTCTCAAGCAGAAAACAGGCAGTTTTTTCATCAAAATCATAATCTGTATCCCAAAAGAAATAGTCCAGAATTCTGTAATGGGTAAGCGTCTGTATAGTTTCGCCATTGCATTGCAACGCACTATCGTCGCTAAAACGCAGCTCTTCGTTATACAGATCACAATAATTCCACAGTAATCGGTCAAGAATCTTGAAATGGATATCGGTGGGCATATATATATCATCAGAAACATGAGCTCTTTTAAGTTTTCTAAGTTCGTTGAGAATCATCTTTGTTCCATCATTCACCCCACCAAATGACTTTACAAAAGGTTCCTCAAAATAGAAATAGACAAATCGCTCCTCCTCTTTCAATTCAATGGCATGTTCGATCATATCTATTGCCATATCCAATGAATCGGTAACTATTTGGGTAAATACTTCGTCTGGCTTATTCTCAAATCTAAGCATAATAGACCCCTTTTCCCGGTTTATAAAGCGCCCGTGAGTACAGTTTGGTTTAATAGTAGCAAAAGCTGAAAACTGTGTAAGTTTTCGGTTACTTCAATTCGTTTACAACCCTGATTAAATGCCCTCTTTGCCAAGCCCCTGTTCTTTATTTCCGATGAGCTCGACTGTAGAGTGAGGCATCGTTCCACAAAACCCCTCTGAAATCACCCTTGGTAAGTCCCCATCAGCTCTGCAGAGTCCAGAATATGATCCTCCATCTCTTGTTCCACCTCGTGGCGCTTGGCTCCATCCTTAAGACCGATTTTGCAGTCAAGCGCATATAACCTGAAGTAGTACCGGTGTATTCCCACCCCGGGACATGGCCCGCCATAAGATAGGGTATTAAAGTCATTGAGTCCCTGCTTGCCCGGAGCACTGTTCTCTTTGATGGTATCTGTCGGAGCAATATCAAAAAGTACCCAGTGAGTGAAAGTCCCCTTAGGACTGTCGGGGTCATCAACAACAAGAACCATGCTTTTACTGTTTTCGGGAACATCCCCCAGTTCAAGAACAGGGCTAACATTCTCTCCATCACAGGTAAACTTGGCAGGGATAGACTCTCCTTGATTAAATACCGCTCTTTTCAGTTTCATATAGTTCCTCATCTTTTTGGGAATTGCAATAGCCTGAATCGGTCATCAGAACCCGTTGGGGTGTTTAGCAGCAAAAAGTTGTCCAAAACCATCTGCGCTCTGGCAGCATTTTTGCTCTTTTTTTTCAGGACTTTTGACGCCGGAAATCAAAAAAGGGGTTCGCATGCCTGCTCATTCCAATACCATTGTCTGGCTTGAAGACTTAAACAATGAGGATATCTCTTTGGTCGGAGGCAAAAACGCCTCTCTGGGAGAGATGATCCGAACTCTCAAAGAGGAGAATGTCCGCATACCCGATGGCTTTGCAACAACTGCAGAAAGCTACAGAAAATTTCTGTATGAAAACCAGATCGATGAGAAAATCAGTCTGTTGATTGGGTCTTTTGTCAAAGAGGAAAAAACCCTCGAAGAGGTGGGCCGTTCCATAAGACGATTATTCATGGAGTCTCATTTCCCCGAAAACATCTCAGCTGAAATTCGCCAAAACTATCGCCAACTCTCCTACCGGTACAAGGTAAAGGAAGTTGATGTGGCTGTGCGCAGCAGCGCCACAGCCGAAGACCTTCCCACTGCAAGTTTCGCCGGCCAGCAGGAAACATTACTTAATATCACCGGTGAAGAGGAGCTGCTCCACGCATGCAAGCGCTGTTACGCGTCTCTTTTTACCGACAGGGCTATCAGTTACAGAACAGAAAAAGGATTTGACCATCTCAAAGTGGCCCTTTCTGTCGGAGTGCAGAAAATGGTGCGATCTGATCTGGCTGGTGCCGGGGTGATGTTTTCCCTTGATACCGATTCTGGCTTTCCCAGGGTAGTAATGATAAATGCAGGATGGGGACTGGGGGAAACGGTGGTGCAGGGATCTATTACACCGGATGAATACCTTGTGTTTAAACCGTTGCTGGAAATACCTGACAAAAAGCCTGTTGTTGGTATTTCGCTGGGGGATAAAGCTAAAAAGATGGTCTACAGTAAAGGTGGCTCTTCACCAACCAAAACAGTGGATACGTCTCACAAAGAACGCTCTTCATATGTTCTGAATAACGATGAGATCATCACTTTGGCAAGGTGGGCCAATGCAATCGAAAAACACTACGGTAAACCCATGGATATGGAATGGGCAAAAGATGGACAAACAGGAGACATCTTCATTGTACAAGCCCGGCCCGAAACCGTTCACTCACAGAAAAAAGTCGGTTCACTGAAATCATTTCAACTCAAAAAACGGGGAAAAGTCATTGCAGAAGGTTCCGCTATTGGAGAAAGTATCACAACAGGGGCAGCTCAGATGATAAAATCACCCCAACAGATAAATCAGTTCAAAGATGGATCAATACTGATTACCGGAATGACCGATCCGGACTGGGTTCCCATTATGAAAAAAGCTTCGGGAATTATAACCGATCACGGGGGCAGAACCTCTCATGCAGCCATTGTCAGCCGCGAACTTGGCATACCCGCGGTTGTTGGTACCGGTTCAGGAACCAGGGATATCCCCGATGGTACAGAAATCACCCTCTCCTGCGCAGAGGGCAAACAGGGCTACATCTATGAAGGTACACTGGAGTATGAGGAGAAGACCATTGATATGGAAAAGCTGCCCCAGGCTCCGGTGGATATAATGATCAACATTGCCAGTCCCGATTCGGCCTACCGGTGGTGGCAGTTGCCGGTAAAGGGGATCGGTCTTGCCCGTATGGAATTTATAATCAACAATGTTATAAAAATTCACCCCATGGCTTTGGCTCATCCTGAAAGAGTTGAAGATCCCGGTGATAGGGAACTCATTGAAAATCTCACTCACCTCTACGATGACAAAAAACAGTACTTTATCGATAACCTTGCATACGGCATAGCCCGCATCGCCTCTTCACAATGGCCCCACCCGGTTATTGTCAGAATGAGTGACTTTAAAACCAACGAATATGCTAATCTCATCGGGGGAAAACCCTTTGAACCCGCAGAGGCCAACCCAATGCTCGGTTTCAGGGGAGCATCACGGTATTATGATGAGCGCTACAAAGACGGTTTTGCCCTTGAGTGTAAGGCCATACGGAAAGTAAGGGAAGAGATCGGACTTGAAAATGTAAAAATCATGATTCCTTTCTGCCGGACTGTAGCCGAAGCAGACCGGGTACTTGAGGTGATGGAAAATCAGGGGCTCAAAAGAGGAGTAAACAGTCTTGAAGTGTATGTCATGTGCGAAATTCCCTCCAATGTAATTATAGCTGAACAGTTTGCAGAGCGGTTTGATGGCTTCTCCATCGGGTCAAACGACCTCACACAGCTGGTACTTGGAGTGGACAGGGATTCTGCAGAACTGCGTGAGCTTTT
>SKJJ01000174.1 GCA_007115975.1 Chitinispirillum sp. | reverse complement strand
TGGTAAAAATGGGCATTATATAATATTCAGCTTTTTGTGTGGTATGTATTTTTAACATAAAAAAGCCTCCCCTGAGAGAACAAGGGAAGAGCGCTTTGTACAAATTGTACAATATCAATCATCATCACGAATAAGGCGAAGAGATGCACCCAATAGCTTAGTGGTAGTTACTCTGTAGAGAACCTCGCTGTCATAGGTGACACTGAAGCCAAAGGCACCACCCGTATTGGCCTCCACAGCACTCCACCAGAAAGCCTCAAGGCTTTCTTTGCGAAAACTGCCAAATGGGCTTCGGTAGCCTCCGGGGAGTGCCGAAAAACCACTCTTATTTGTCGCTCCGGTGTTTGGTGCCTGCCAGTCATCCGTTCCTGTTGTCTTTACCTTTGCGCCCGCTGTCTTTGGGCCTCCAAGATGATTTCTGAGCACATCCCAATCTGTATCACTTGACACCCTCCACCCCTGCGGGGCTATGTTTTGGGGGTTTGAAGGATTCACCACATACCAGTTATAAAGGTACCCGTAGTGGTCATCGTAGTTATCATACATGCAGTAAGCCGGTGTTGAAAGATCTTGCCATTCGTCATTATTGGTAACACGGGGTATCGGTGTGCCATCCGCATACTTACTGGTACGGAGATTCTCTACGGTCCAAAGCTGAGCACCAATCTGAACGGTGGTGTAGACATTGCCATCGGGGTCGGTGAGACTGTTTTCGGTAACAATCCATTCGCGATGAGTTGTATCTCCACCATTACCACTATCTGTTGGAGAATCAACACAGCTTGCAGAAAACATCAATAGAAAACCTAAAAACAGCAATACTATTAATTTCATGAAAGACTCCCCTGTATTTGTGGTTCCTAAAATTCAAAAGCAATTACTGTCGGCGGAAACTCAGAAGCTATTGTTTGTACAATATAATGGATTGACGGGCCCGAAGCGGCGGAGTAGTGGGTGCGGCCAGGATTCTGCACTATTATGAATCTTTAAAGATTGGTTCCTCTGGAGAATTTGTGGGTAGCCTGAAGCTTGGCCTCAGATCGTTGTAGCGTGAGCATGGTCCGAACCACGGCAGGTGCCCAAAATCTTATTTATATTTTTTTATCTGACATAAAATCACCCCGCGCCTTGCTCCCCTTCTCAGTAAGCCGATATCTCTGAGTTGGGCTTTTAGGACTTTCAGGCTGGGTCATTTCTATGAGACCGTCTGCAAGTGCCGCAGCCAGATAGGCAAGCCGAAAATGATCATCATTTTTCAGTCCCAGCGCATTCTGCATCTCCTTACGCTTCATCTCTCCTTGAATCACCTTGAGGAGTTTTTTTACTTCCATGGTTACTTCCATGGTAAGAGTGGAAAGAAGAGCGTCTTTGATGATTTGTATCATGAATTCTACAAACGAAGTGGCATCCCCTTCAGCATCAGCTTTACCGAGTAAGGCATAGTATTGTTCCTGTCGTTCGGCCACAATGGTTTCGACAGGGAGAAATGCCCAAAGAGATTTCCATTTGCTCAAAATAAGTGTCTGCCACAACCGGCCAAGGCGTCTTGTGCGTCCATTGATTTACTCCTTTAAGTGTTTGGGCTGCGCTAAAGGCCGCAAATGGGCGAAAACACCAAAAACACTGCATATGGATTCACAAGTTACCATAAGCGCCATATGAAGTATTTCTTGTGGATCAGTATCATTCATGCGCAAATGGGCGAAAACATAACTATTATTCATGGGATACACTCCAATAAGGTACATAAGAGGTGTCTCTGCGCGATTCGGATGAACTGGAATTAATAATCAGCTCAGCATCTACTGATGCATTGATAACCCGTGTGACTACAGACACTTTATCTTCCTCAAGTCCAAATCTTTCCCGCAAGCTCTTGTTGGTCATCTTTTGCCTGTTAACAAATTGTAGGCAGGCATGGAGATAACAGGCTCTAATTCGGTCTTCTTTGCTCATATCATCAAAATCTATATGAGCAAACAGAATGGCTTTCGTAAAACCGTTGGGCGTTTCAAATAAAGGCGCAGGTAACTGGTAATATTCTGTCTGGGATACTACTTTATCTATCCCGCTTCCCCTTTCCTCACAAATTCCAAACCTCCTCATCAAGGATGCCAGCTTTTCATTTCTCGACTTGGGTGGGCTATCCAAAAACCGCTGTGTATCGATCAAAGGAACACCGGGGTTGGTGACCTCAATTCGGTTATCAAATATTTCTATCATCGGGCCAGTTCCATGCTCAAAGAAGTCTTGGTGAATAATTGCGTTAGCAACCAGCTCACGTACAGCCAATTCAGGGTACATCGGTACTGATTTCCTAAGGGCCTTTTCGATGATCTCATTTGATGGCAGCTGCCCCATAATGTAATCAATAAGCCCTTCAAATCCCGAAGCATAACCTTTACCACCGGGTTGCTCTTTCAATGTCTCGATTCTACTAATTCCCTTATAGCGTATCACCCGCATGGTTTTTCGCTCAAGTTTACTGAAATCCGATATCCTTTTGGCAAAAAGAATCGCTCCCAGGTTGGTGATATTGAAACCGCCAGTTTCGTCATGAAAAACCAGATCTTCAGAAACCAGATTTTCAAGTATGGCCTGATTCCCATCTGGCACCGGCTGCTCCAGTAGATCGAATAATGAGATATAATCAAGAAGCTGGAGTACGCGATCGCCTTCTATATGTTCCATCGCAAATATGGATTCAAAGGGAGCTTTGTCCAAAGCACGCCATAGCTCTCGTTCTTTCTCTGGCAAGTCCTTGAGTTTCTTGCGATAAGAACCCACTCTGATCTTCTCTTCATTATGAAAAGCCGTAGGATGTTTCGAAGCTGCTGGAATCTCCAAAACGACAACAGATTTGCTATCAATCTGCAGGCATTGAAACTGGAAATGCAATTTGGGATTCAACCGTTGAAGCAGCCAGTTTTCTAACTCCTCGTTGCCCACTTTCTGGGTGAATGGGTCGAATGATGTCCCGATGATTTCATGCGTATGGTCTTCAATTCCCCAAATTACATAAGCGGAAGTTTTCCCCACAAGGGCTGCTGAATTGGAAAGAGCGGACAGGTAGCTACCTATCTCCTCCTTGTCGGAATTATTGTGCTTAAACTCCACCCATTCACACTCTTTGGGCAGCTTCAACAACTCCCGAATCAACCCACTATAGTACTCTGTATTTCGGCTGGTCATTGTTTCACCTCTTCCATAATCGTTTTTTTACATCGTGAGCGATGGCTCTAACTAACAGGGAATCTACTTCTCTCTTCATCCCAGTGTTCAAGAGTTCTTATGATTTGAGAGTCATCTACTTTACCGAGTTGAAACAACCCACTCCCCTCAAGCCACCATCCTCAACAAATCAAACACCACTCTCGCGAATCCCGTTTCCTTCACCGGATCCGACAAAAGCTGAATCTTTTGGTTCTGGTGAGCGGCATTAGGCGGCGCACAATAATAAGTTGCACTATTCATCTCTTAACTTATCCAGTAATCTTTTGCCCATAGTTCGGGTAGTCAGCCCGTGGAGTGGTATATCATATCCTCTTTCAGTAATCACTTTGCGAAGAACATCTTTTGCAGTTACCTGCACTCCGTCATGAAATGCCTGGATTTGCTCACTATCCCTGCGAACAATTCTATACTCTGCACTATCATTCAAAGTCACATTTGTCTCTTCAATAATTTCACCAATATCAACACCAACTCTGATTTTGCGTTGTGACACTTCCTCTATTTCGTACCCGATTTTTTCTGCATATACCAAAAATTTATCTATGCTTTCTTTGCTCCACTGGTTTGAAACTGCATACCGGCCATCGACCGGAAATGATAGGATCTCATCATCATTGAGGAAGTGCCTGGCTATGCCCTTGTTATTAAAACTTTCTTCTGCAGTTTCTGCTTTGATCAGGATCTCTCTTCTACGCATTTCACTTGGAAAAACCTTATACAGTTCGGAGATGGTTTTAGGGTTGTTCTCTTTAAACCAGTAATGAAGTATTGTTAGCACTAATTTGCGTTTATTATAGGTTTCACCCATAAATTTATACCGTGTATAATCTCTTGAAGACTTGCGTGCTTCTCTTCTTTGCTCCGCCTGTTCCTTTATTTTCACACGGTAATCTTCTGCTTCAGGAAGCGGTATAATTTGCTGAACATCAATTATAACCTTATCTTCATTATTATATGGAATCATTCTTATGCATTTGATATCTACATTTCTATCAAGAAGCCACATTACCGATGTTGTAAGTTCTTTTGAGAAATTCGCAGAGACCAAAACAATACCAACATCTAAAGCAAAATCCTCCTCTTGAGGTATTTCCCACTCTAAAAACTCTAAAAGCTTTTCTTCTGCATTATCTTCACAATCATTTGCGTTAAGGTACTTTTGGTAAATATCTGTTGCCTGCTTAAAAGTCAAAGTAGAAACCATAGCCGCATATCGTAATGCCTGCAAGTCCATGTACTCACCGGTTTCATTGCGCTTGAGCTCTATGACGACCAGGTTTGCGTCTTTGTCTATAGCGAGTAGATCAATTCGTCTCTGTGAATCAGACCATTCTGAAAATTCTTCAGCAATAACAAGTGTGTCAGGAGCAATAATATCGATCTGCTGCTTTAAAGCTTTTTGAAGATTTTGGCGTTCTAAAATCTTTTGGGTATGAAAAGTTGTTGGATCTATTTTGCTGAGTGAATCATTTGCATAGTTGTAAATTGCCATCTTTCTATTCCTTATCGATTGTTCTACTGCTTACGACCAGCTTACCCTCTGCAGTCGCGGATTTGCCTTCAATTATCAATCCCGCAAGTGCCCAAGTATCTGCAAAACTCTAAAAACCGGATTGCGAGCGTCATGGGCGCAATTTGCTGCACGATCTTGTAATATCTGTATTCTTCTTTTGTACTCTCCATTGATAATTACCTCAAGATCCGGAAAAAGACTAAGCTGTTCGGTAACATACCCCTTCGCAACCACTGGCGACCAAAATTGATATCTGATATGCTTGAAGTTATTCAATGACTCTTTTGCGTAAAGCTTCTGCCGCTCGTGTTTTTTACCGATCCTCTTTACGGTCTCGGCATTGTTTTTATAAAGTAACCCCAAAATATGAGTCGTAACTTCACAAATATAAGCCGTCTTAGTCTGGAAATTAAGCCCAACGACATCCAACTCTTCCAGACCCTTAAGACCACCACCCGCGGGACGGACATTGTAATCCACAAAATCACAACCCTCTTCGAGTTGCAGATAAGCTCCAACAAAATACTCACCGATATCTGTTAACACTATTGCTCCCAAAAAAGGTGAATGTTTAATTCATTTTCAATAAATAACAATAAGATTTGTAATCCATCTAAAGATATAGATGAATGGCTTGGTAAAAAATATAACAATATTGATTACAAAACTACACAAAGATGTGAATAAAGTTTCATAAATTGTGATTCAACCATTCGGCAGCATTACTCATCCTACTTGTATCAAGTTCTGTCATGAGTATTTCTGATATACTCCGATTATTTTGATCTATCTCCACACTCATTGTTTCCTCCATTTTCTCCCAATCCATACCACACAAAAAAGCTACATACGCAGGCGGCACCCCCTCTTTGAACAACAACCCTTTTGCCTTATCGACATCGATATTGCGGAACTGGAGTTTTCCCATGGTTAACCTTCTTACCTCATTTCCCTTAAGGCACCTGTAGATATCAGACCAGTTGAAAGTATCACTTCCCGGTGGCAGGGGAGTTCGCAGATCGAAACCGTAGCGGGGAATCCTTACCCTGCGATTTTCGATCTCTATAACTGTATCCTTGTCAAACTTTGCATCCAGATCATCAGCAAACTGACTGATTAAACCCATGGTTCTGTACCGCCCTCTTCGAATATTTTCTGAGATAACAATCCCTGCCTTTATACCCAGAAGAGGCCATGTGATTACCTTGGTAACTGCAAGGATTTTGGTAACAACAAGGTTTTGGATACCTCCGGCAAGCGGTGCCTTCAATAATTTCAAAAAAGCATATCTGCCGTAACTAAAAAGGCCGTATGCGTAAAAGGATGCCTGAAATGCATTGAGCACCGCACTTTCATACTCCTTGCGGAAGAATGCGTTTTTGCACCGGTCAGAATGTTTAAAAAGATTCACCGCAAAACTCGCAGGGTTCAATGTCCCATTGACAAGGTATCTTTCAAACTTCTGACCAAGTGCAGTTGCAAGCTACTTTTGTGGAAGCATGCCTGACAGGGCAAGACCTCCCGAAGTGAAGGCCTGAAACATCTGGAGCATATGAACGGCAGTTATATCATTGTTGTTTTTCTCTATCTCATCAATTGTCGATAAAGTATCCCTGACTGCCACATAGAGCGCTACAGCAGAACAGAAAAGTCCTTCACCAGGCAAAGACTCCGTGAGAATGCGGTTAGAGGACGGTCGCCAGCCGTTTCTGTCAAAAAGGTTTTCAGAAATACGTCTGCCGAACCCGAAGTCCTTTACTTTATCCCTGAACTCCCTGTAATCGTAGTGTGCCATGCCTTTCATTTCAAGGGGTTTTCCGCGGCTGGTTGCATTTGTGTCAATGCAAAGCCCTGTATCCCAGTTTGAAAGATCACTGCTTGCAACCGCAACCGCAGTTCTTACGCGGTAAACGAGCATCTTGGTAATACATGCCCCGGTTTCTTTTTCTACAAGCTGCCCAATCGCTTCATAGTCATTGACAACTCTTTCAAAACTTGCGGAAAAACTCTCAATGA
>SKJJ01000007.1 GCA_007115975.1 Chitinispirillum sp. | reverse complement strand
GTCGTTGTCGTTGTCGTTATCGAAATCATTCCCCTCACGCAAGGTTGTTCCTACATACAAATGATAACAAAAGTTTACACTAGGGAAATTTCCCAATAGCAAAAACGATTACGCCCACGCCAACGAAAGAGTGAGGGGCCGGGGCAATCAGGAGGATCTCTTTCTCACCACGACTCTGTTGCCCGTGGCAGAGGTGACAATAATCGGTGTATCCTTTGGTAGGTACTCACCCTTACTAACCACATCTGTTCGTTTGCCGTTAATGATAGCTGTTCCTGCGGGGTGCAGATCGGTGATGGTCACCCCCTCAGCTTGTAGCAGTTCTGGTTTGCTTTCAGGGTCAGTATCACCACCGCCCTTGCCAAGGTTTGTTTTAAGTGTAACAGGAGACAGTTCGAGCAATTTGACCCCTGCAATTATTAAAACCGGCACCAGCAGTATATCAAGGGCTACAAACAGCAGACCTGCGGTAAGTGACACAGTTGTAAAAACCAGATAGAGAGAGTAGCCAAACAGTGACAGAGCAATGACTGTCAGTATTCCTGCTGAGGGGATGATAAACTCTGCTAAAATTATAACTATGGCTAAGAGCTGCATGACTATGGGTATGAGAAGCCTTGATATCATGACGATGGTGCCTTTCGGGTTACAATAATCTTTGCTCCCTTGAGCTGGGAGACGATTATGTCTGAACCTGATTCGATAAACTCTCCCTCGGTTGAGGCGTCGTAGGTCTCCGCTCCCACCGAGATGACTCCTGATGGGCGCAGGGTTGAGACCGCTCTTCCTGTTTCACCAACACCGGGCAAATCAGTGATCTCAGAGTCTACACTTACCCCTTGAAAAGACGCGTTAAGGTAGGGGCCGCTGATAACCGTGCCAAGTTTTGGAAATACATACCGGAAGAACAGAACGATAATTGCAACTGAGCCGATGACACTTGCTGCTACCATGAAAATGTTGCTAAGCAGTATCTCACGTTGCCAGGGAAACTCTGGGCTTGGGATAACGAAATTCTGGAATGACAGAACCATACCAGTCATTATGAGAAAAATTCCGGTAAGTCCCATAATGCCAAATCCTGGCAGAACGAAAATTTCAAGAAACAGAAAAACTATCCCCAGAATTATCAGTAGCAGTTCTGTATGATCAGCAAGACCCACCGTGTATTGTCCGAAGAAAACGGCAGCAAGGCAGATTGCGCCAATAATGCCCGGAACTCCAAAACCGGGTGATCGTATCTCGATGTAAAGAGCAGCAAAACCGATCATCATAAGAATCGGGGCAATGGAACCTATAAAACGCACCAGTCCTTCAGACCAGCTCTGTTCGACCTCTACTATCTCATTGTACTCAATCCCCATATCCTGGAGCATCTCCTCAATACTGCCCACTGTTTTTTTGGAGAATCCAAGTTCAAAGGCTTCAGAATCGGTCATAGTAAGCAGTTCACCTTTTCTGACCACGGTCCTTTGGGAGATAATCGCTCTTTTCAGTGATGGATCCAGTTCTTCAAGACCTATTGAGTCGACGTATAGTACAGTATCGGGGAGGGTAAGCTCAATGACCCTGATATCCTCGGTGACCATCGCCTCGGTTAAAACTTCGGGGTAGTTGTTGCTGCGTGCAAGTGCTCTGAATTTAGCTCTTATGGGGGACTGAAATTTTTCCCCGAGCATCTGTGGCCCTTCATTGGACATTATAAGGGGTGCCACATCGCCTATGGTGGTGTTGGGGTGCATGTACATTTGATCTGCAGAGAGGGCGATGAGGGCACCGGCAGAAATTGCCTTTGAATTAACAAGTGATACAGTCTCCCCAGCGGTGAAATTTACTATCGTATCCACAATCCTGAATGCCGCATCAACTCCACCGCCAAATGTGTTGAGTGTAAGGACCACAAGTGGGGACGAATCATTCGATGCCTCTCTGAGGGCTCGTTCGATATAAGCCGCCATCCCGTCATCGACAGTGCCTGTTACAGGTATAACAAAGACGGTGTTGACACTACTCGTGCTACCCTTTGAATCCCCAGCCATAGCGTTTTGGGGCAGGACTTTGGAGGGCAGAAAAAATAAAGCGAGGCACAGGATTAGTTTTAGCATATGGAGAATATATGGTTCCGGCAGTTATTCAGTCAAGCTTCTGTGGTAAAGGTTTTCTGTTTGATGCCATAATGGTTGGGAAAAAACGGGTTTGCAGGGATTTCGGGTTGGGATAATGTTTGTTTTGACCCCCTCCCGAGTCCGGTTTTGAGCGCTTCCCGCGCGGGGCCTGGGGTTGAAACGTCAGGGTTTAAATGGATCATCCCGTTGGGATTAGGGAGTAGGAGTGTGGTATTGTGCTGTTGATGGGTGGGTTTTGCAATGCATGATGGTATTTGGCATTTAGCCCCAAGGGAGGGGTCCATTTGTCGGCGGTCCCTTCAGCGCCCGCGTTCCGCTCTGTCGCGACCGATTTGGGACTTTGAGTGGGGGATTTTGTCATGCAAAGGGCAGGGGTGCAGAAGTTTAGTGTACGGAGTTATTGCGCGATGGTGTAGCAGATAACAATTTTATAAGAAAGTGTTATTGCAAACAGGTGCGTGTTTAGTCAGCTTTTTAAACGGATAAATTATGAACATAAGCTCAGATTCACTCTATTTTCGTGATATTAAGCGTTTCAGTGTTTTAACCGATGCCCAGGAACGTGAATTGGTACAGCGGGTCAAAGAGGGGGATCAGGTTGCCACTAATGAGCTTATCACCTCTAATCTCAGGTTTGTGATCACTGTTGCCAAAAAATATCGAGGAAGAGGGTTAAGTTTCCTGGAATTGATAAATGAGGGAAATGTCGGGCTTTTGAAGGCTGCAAAACGGTTTGATTTCAGGATGAATGTCAAGTTTATCTCCTATGCTGTATGGTGGATTCGTCAGTCGATACAGAAAGCGCTTTTTGAGCAGGCTGGGACAGTGCGTATTCCTTCAAATAAAATCTCTCTGATTAACAAGTTTAAACAGGCTCTGGAGAAGAACCGTGGTGATTTTCAGAAGACCGTCGAGATGGAGCCGTTTAAAAAGTACGAAAACGATATTGTTGAAGTGCTGGATAAGTTGTATGGTCTTTCTCTCGATGCGCCGATAAGCGGTGGTGGTATGGAGGACGATCAGGCAAAAACACTTCAGGATACGGTTGGGGTGGAACCGGACCAGGATGGTGAGAGTGAGCGCAGGGAACTGTGTAATGTTTTGGACAGCGTGATGGGCCATATAACAAGCAGGGAAGAGCGTATCTTGCGAATGTATTACGGGTTGAATTTTTCAAAGCAGTTTACTCTTGAGGAGATCGGGTCGGAGCTTAAGCTGACAAGAGAACGGGTACGTCTGATCCGGGACCGCTCGCTGCGCAAATTGATGCAGAACCCGACATCACGGGAGAAACTCTCACCCTATTTTCACGATATCTGCAAGTAAAGAGGCTCTCCCTCCCCCTCGGCCTCGCAATCTATTCCCCACAAGCCACAATTACCCAACTATTGTATCGTCTGTTTTTTTAATCGATTCCGATTCCGACCGCGCGGCCGATTTGGGAGTGAGGGTGGTTCCAGGTCTCATTCATTCCGGAACGGATTTTGCTCTCTATATCCTTTGCACATTTCACGCAAAGCCCGGGGGAGCGATGTTTTTTTATGTGGATATTCTGATAGCCGTACTGGTGGCTCTTTTTATAGCCGCACTGATTGTTTCGGGGATGCGCAGTTCATTTCGTCTTGGACGGTACCTCTCGGTGGTTATCCTCTTTCTTTTAGCGCTCTGGGCGGGGGCGGTCTGGATTACCCCTGCAGATCAGGATTTCAGAAGTCTGCTAATACTGCTCAGTGCTGTTGTTGGGGTAATTGCTGCGCTGGTACTTGCAATAATCGCTTATCCCTATTACCCTCTTTTTCAAAAAGAGGAGAGGGGGCTTACCCCGCAAAGGAGTGCCATAAATCGTCCGGTAGGGGTGTTTTTCTGGGTTCTTGTGGTGCTGCTTGTAATGACAATAGTTGTGGGGTATATGCTGCGATGAGAAACTACTTATTGGCTGGTCTGTTCAAAAATTGGAGGCGGCATCCAGATTCGAACTGGAGAATAAAGGTTTTGCAGACCTCTGCCTTACCACTTGGCTATGCCGCCCTGACAGAAAAAAAGGGTTCCTTGAAAAAAGAACCCCTGAAGTTTGGAGCGAGAGAAGGGATTTGAACCCTCGACAACCACCTTGGCAAGGTGGGGCTCTACCACTGAGCTACTCTCGCGTAATTGGATAATAAAAATAGATAAATTCACTTTTGCTGTCAATAATAATTATCGTAAAAAAATATATTTGTGTCGTTCTGCTTTTTTATGTCTGCTGTTTGATCGCTGTTTAGGGCAGGCATTGGTCTGAAATTGTCGCTTCTCCATAGACGCCAACCCTGAATCCCAACAATCTTTTCATAGTGTAAAAACCTCGTCATCGCTGCAGGTGTGAACCCCTGTTTTGGGGTTAAGTTACTTAAAAAGGATGCTTAATCAGTATCGTGTAGTTGCGGATAGCTATTTTTATCTATATGCTTGAGTGATGTTCATTTCCTAAAGGTATTTTAATGTATGTATCTCCGTCTTCACGGTGATATGTGATACAATAACTTTTTGAGGGGCTTTTTCATGAGATGTTACGAGGCTGCTGGGTGCAGTGAACAGAAACGTTCTGAATGTTTTTTGTATAGTGCTTTTCAAGACAAGAGGGAGGAGATGGAAAATCTGCCCTGTTTTATCATAAAGGGGAGGAGTCAAGAAAAGGAGCAAAAAAAGAGTTGTGGTTGCGGAAAATGCTGCTATTTCAAAGCGATAAACAGAGACGGGCTTGAACTGAAGAATGGTGCGAATAGTTCACTGGTCATTGTCTGCAGAGGTGTTTTAAACGATACAAAAGCAGATGCTTTTACCACCATTATCCAGCGTTTTGAACGAATTGAGCCCAGCAATGTTGTTCTCGATTTCACCAGTGTAACCAATATCTATTCCAGTTGTATCGGCAAAATTGTTCGGCTTCATCTGTTATGTCAAAAAAAAGGGGGCAAACTGATCGTTGCAGGTGCAGGGCAGCATCTGCAAGTTCTCATGGAGAGTTTAAAACTGGACAGAATTTTTGTTTTGACAACAGGGGTTGAATCTGCAGAGCAGTATCTTTTAGCACTGCAGAAGAAAAAAGAGGCAGCACGGGAGAAAAGAGACGTTTCAGGCCGTAAGCTCTGTAATAAAGGTACACAACGCTGTTGGGAGTATTTCAAGGGACATAATCCCAGGAATGCCACCTCATGTGATGAGTGTGCTGTAAAAAGCAGCGATTTGAAAAAGCCCTGCTGGATAATTGAGAAGGTCAGTGAGGGAGTGGCGATTGAGTATGTTAATGAAGAGTGTTGCTGTTGTAAGTACTATGAAGAGAGCGCAGAGAGAAAAGATAGTCAATAAAAGAGTGCTGCGTTACTGGTTACAGAACGTACACTTCCTATTGTTGCCATGCTCGGCCCTGCTTGAGGGTACCTTATTGTCAGCTCTGAGCAGGAGGGTATCTCGGGAGGCGGGTGCAAGGGCTTTGCACCGTTCTGGTTTTTGGATTACCGGTTCAATTGATGCTTTAATGTTATTTCAACACAGTAAAAAATTGGGGCTGGCAGTGGAAAAAATATTGTTGTCGGGGATGGCAGATAATGTTATATTAATAAAAACCATTATTATTCACCCATTATCTTTTTGAAACTGTTATATTAGGGTAAAGGTCGTTTTCGGGTGCATGGTTGCTGTTTGGTTAAACCGCTTTAACTGTGAAGCGAAAAAAAATACATTGCCACAAAATTCACCCACTATCAAAAAAAGGAAGGGAATTATGGGAAAATTTAAACTCAAGTCTGTTATTGGAGTTGGAGCAGTGCTTGCCTTTTCGTCGTCTCTTTTCGGACAGGTTGTTGTCGATGATCTTGAGCATGGTTCAAACCAGAATAGTTATGGTTACTATTGGTATACTTTTGATGATGCTGATGACAATAAGTCTGGGACTATATCAGAGGTACCTGAATTCCAGGGGGGGCAGGGTCCGGGGCTTAATTCTGACTACGCAGCTAAACTTGAATTCACATTGGGCGCAACCTGGCCTGAGTCCGGCTATACGGGGCAGCCATTTGCTGGGTTGGGAACAGATCTCGCTTCTGAAACTGGCAGCGTTGATCTTACAGGGTTAACAGCAATATCTTTCGATATCAGATCCACTGTGGCCTTAGAAGTTGAGTTCGCTTTGAAACATAAAAAAACGTATGATTTAGGCTATAATGAGTACCACGTACTAATTGAAACAGGTTCAGAGTGGGAGAATGTTACAGTCAATGTAGCTGATTTAAAGCAGCACGTTGGCTGGGGAAAAAATGAGGACCTTGACGTCAGCATTGCTCAGGCCCTCAGTTGGATGGTTAAAGGTGATGATAACCCTGCTGGTACATCCGGGGAGTTGTGGGTTGATAATGTGGTCTTTTACGGCGTCGATGCACCAGTGCTTTTTGATGAGTGTCCCGATTGTATCGTAGATGCAAATTTTGAAGGTAAAGGTGCTAAGTTTTCAGATTTCGAGGGTGGCATTACCGAAAATGCTGTTGGAGCCTACTGGTATTCCTATGATGACACACCGGAAGGGTCAACAATGATCACTGCGGGTGCTGATGTTCTTGGACTTGATATCGGACTCAATGGCAGAGATGGCGCCTATGGTGCACAGAT
>SKJJ01000062.1 GCA_007115975.1 Chitinispirillum sp. | reverse complement strand
CTGTGGAAGCGATATGTCATAAACTCGAAAACTGCAGCTCTCCCAATGAACGTCGTTCTGTGCTGGAAGAGTACCTTTTGGGAAAAACAGAGAGCCGCACTTTGCCGTCCGTTGCTCTTAGAAGCTTTGCCGGACTCTGCGGTACTCCCAGGCAGCCTCAACTGGCACAATGCACCAGGTACGCGGGAGTGTCTCTGCGCACGGCTCAACGATTCTTCGAACTTGAAGTGGGGATAACAGCAAAACTGTATGGCCGGATAAAACGAGTGCTGGAAGTATCTCGATATGGTCTGCAGCAACCGGATCTTACACTCAATGAGTGTGTGGAGAATCTTGGGTTTTCTGATCAGGCCCATATGATTCGTGAATTTCGCACTTTCTTTTCCCAGTCACCGCTTCGTTATCTGCAAAATCCCGGACAATTCGCAACATCAGTGATCAATGTTAGGTAGGCTGCAGGTATAACCGATAAACAATACCTGTCTGTTTTGTCGCATTTCTTCAATACAGGCTTCTTCGTTTTCTGTATTTTCTCTTTTCCTTACCTTTACTTTTACCTCTCAGGGGAGAACGAAGATGAAATGTTTTGTATTGATTATTTTTCTGTTTGGCACCACAGTTTGGTCTCAAAGCCTTATTAATTCACCGGATGCAGGATTCTGGCAGCCAGAGACCTGGGCCCGTGCAACAATTGCAGCCCGATGGGGAAGATGGGACAGCCTCTCCTATGCCCACCCCGGATTGAGAGATGCCGCCCATATAAGTGATCCCCGCGGAGAATGGGCACTGGGGGGTGAGATATTTACACGTCTCTTTGATGGAATGGAACGGGTACGGATCCAACGCTCCGGTACTCCGCAGGTTGGCAGGCGAACCTCTTTCCCAAACAGTGCCCAGGGATATGATTCCATTTTCTATTTCAACGCGCAGGAGGGACATTTCCGTCACTTCCGGGATGCGCAGGGACGCGACAGCCTCATAAAAATATTTGAACAGGGTGCAGGCAACACGATGTCATACATTTTTTCCCATGATAATTTTCGTACCGATATAACACTGCAGGATCACTATATCGATGAATCTGTATGGGTCTGGTCTGTCTACTTTAACCAAGACGGCCTGCCGGTAAGTTCTCATCAATTCTATGCCGATGACAACTCCCTGATGGAACTTGATTCAGCCTATTACAATGAACGGGGACAACTTGTGCTCTACCATAGTTTCGAAGAAACCTGGGGGACCGGAGAAATTGTGAAAGAGTGGAGTTACGGGTTTACTTACAACGATGAGGGCTTCCCTTTATCGCGCACCTGCTACACCTATGAAAATCCGCGTGACTCCATAGCATTTACAGAATGGGATAGCAGAGGCTTACCACTTGAAGCAACAGAGTACCGCTACGAATTCTACCTTCAGCAGTGGGTGCCCAATAACCAACGGCTAAGCTACCAGTATACAGATAACGGTGATATAGAGGAGATCCGGTATTATCATAACGATGTTCTCAGTGACAGATATAACTACACCTATACAGATGACGGGCGTCCACTTGTCTACAATAGCTGGCATCTCTACCCGGAGGAGCCTGAAGACTGGGTTGCCGGCTCTGACTCCGCTTCATTTACCTACACTGCTGTTCAAAGCTCAATCAGGACTGTTTCAACCACTCACAGACTAAACTCTGATTTCTCGGTGCGAATCAGAGGCGAACAGCTTGTTCTATCCCATGGTAATGTTGCTCAGGTGAAAAGGATGCTCCTTGTCTCTCCTCTCGGGAGAATTGTTGGAACTGCTTACCCCGACAGTGATGGGAACTTTGTGCTCAACAGAGCCATTTCTGGTATCGCCGCAGGAAGCTACCTGGCAGTGGTCCCGGAGCTCGGTGTTTCGTACCGTATCAACATTGGGTTGTAAATAGCTGCCTCCGATTACTTTACTGCTTAAAGGATCGGGGGCAGGTTTTTGTGCTTTGGTGGGCAAGCGTTTTTTCCACCTTCCGTCTTTGCTCATGTCTAATCTTTGCGCACCAGCGAATCTGTTATCTCAAAATAGTCATAGGGAAGCTTTGTACTTGTAAAATAGATACGATCTTCCTTAGTCGGTAAATCCATTTTGAAAAGATCATTGAAAAGGACTCTGAAAGTGTTGACAAGAGTAATGTTATCATACCATCCCGAATAGTCCTGGCTTGGCAGATAAACGGCATTGAAGACTCCGAAGCGCTCTCTCAGGAAGTTTTTACAAGGGTGCTCATCCAACGGAGCTATCATTGAACTGCCGTGATCGGATTGGATAAGTACAACCGGTGGGTGCTGGGGATTATTGTCGAGTATGGATTCAACTGTTTCGATCACCTCTTTATTCATGAAAATTACCTGATCTCTAAAGGCATCGATAAGCTTGTCGGGATCGTTTTCGAGCAGCTCCCAATAGCTAAAACCAACATCACGATGCTCACCGTCCGGACCAAAAATAAGAGGGTCATGTGGCGAAATCAGATGTACAAGAAGATATTTTGGGCCGGAAATTGTGTGGGAATTCTTCAGGAAATCGAAGGCGAAAAGGATTCGCTCCCTGTGTGCTTTGTGTTCATCCAAAATAGAAGATTTGAACAAAGAGTTAAGCAGAGGGAGTGGAGTAAGGTGCAAAAGTGGAGCTTGAAAATGATTGAGATATAGTCCCATTACCGACCCGGTTGGACTCAGAAACATATCAACGTGTTGTGGCTCAACGGACTCTAACCCGTTTGCAAGGTATACTGATCTGTACCCGTTTTTTCTCAAAAAAGTAAAAACTTTTCCCTGCATTTTTATATCGATAAGAGGCTTGTAATCTGATGACTGAGGGTTGGCATGAGGAAAAAGGTTGTGAAGATAATCCATATTGTACATTGACGCAAGGGACTGGTCGGTTGAAATGTAATTAGAATAGCTTTTTTTATTGATATGGAAACCTCTGGTGCGTAGAAAATCTTCAAAAGAGCCATTGTCGTGTAAAAACGTCTCTTTTAATATGTCGCTTCTGGGATAGGCATCAAGAATTATGTGTATGATATCCGGAGGATTTTCGGGGGGACTTTCTGATTGAGAGAACTGCCCGGGATATTGAGTGGCTATCGGCTCAACGGGTGTTGTATCGTTTTGAAATTCGGCAAAAGCAAGTCTCAAAAGGGATAGGGTAATAAGTATACTACCGCTAACATTTAAGAATCTGGTAAAAGCGGCGTGTCCTCTTTTGCGAGTTCGCAGGAAGAGAGTAAGAATTAAAAGCAACAGTAGCCAGATTATTATCAGTATCTTATTATATCCAAACTCCAGCCACAAAAATGAAAATCTGATGTTTTTGAAAATGTCGCTCAAATATCCATAAGAGAAGAAATACAATGAATTTGCAGATATAAATATTGACACCCTGTGCATATCTTTTACTGTTAAATTGGCGAAAATCAGTACGAGCAAAACGGATGTAAAGATTACCGCCACTGGCAATACAAGCACCGATAATGGAAACCTGTTTGAGTTTGCAGCCATAAATGCAAGGGGCACAAACAATGCAAAACAGAATGGATGTAAAAAAGGTGATTTCATAATCTGATACTAACATAGTTGTTGGATTTTGGGGTGCTACTCAGCAATGTCCGTGTTTCGCAAACGGCTGGAAAACTGACATCAACAGAGTAACTGAACACATAAACAGCAAATACACCGATACGCTAAGAAAAAAACTGACAGGAATCGACAATCACAACGCAGCAACCGGACATCTCTGTCAGTTTGGCTGTCCAGCAAGAACACTGATGGGTTTTTCTAATCCGCACCCAAAGTAGTTATAAACATGATCTTGCTGGAGTAAAAAGCCCCTTATTTCATGTTGCCTGACTTTAGCACATCAATCATTGAAAACAGTTTCTGCTCACTTTTTCCGGAGATCATTTTATCCAGAAATTCTACTGCATCAACTGTCCCCTCACCATAAACTGCCCGGCCGCACACGTTGTGTTTGTATTCAAAGGCAACCGTCTTGTCTGGAGATTCGAGGCGATAGGTGTGAAAGGCATGGCCGGATGAGTATTCAGGCGGGACACCCAAAACTTCCTGAGCTTTCCTGTCATCACGAATCATTTGGATCTGATCGTAACCAAAGGGTTTGATGCCGGTTTTGTTAAGACTTGAGATAATCGCCTTAGCTGTGCCGGATGTATCGGCTTTGGTTTTCTGATGGCTCTCCACTACATTGAGACTGTAATCTTTGTACAGTCCCGGAAAATCAGTCGCCATCTTTTCAAGCATATACTGAAGCGCAACTATCTGCTTTGCCATGTTGGGAGCAATTACAGCATAGAGCCCTGCATTCATGACCTCTTTTTCAAGCTTTTCACGATCCCCGCCGGTAGTACCCATCACAAATGGCAACCTCTCTTTGATGTAGAACTCCGCATTGGAATTTACCGCGCTGGGGTGAGTGTAGTCAACAGAGATAAAATCACCATGGGCCTGTTTGATTGCAATGATATCCTTGTCACGGACATCGGGCTTGACCAGCGTGAAATCAATACTTTCGTGGGTAACCGTATCCGCTTCAATTTCAGCTCCGGTCAGGGAAAAGGGGAGTACCTCATATCCTCTGGCAATCGCAGCAGAGATAACGATTTTAGCCATATTTCCGGGTAAACCATTCACCATTATTTTCATAGTAATCCTTTCGTGGGGGAAAGAGAAAAGATAAATTATGGGGAATGATTTGGAAAATCAGTGTGGGGTGCACTCAATCCTGAAACATATATTTCTAAGAAGGTCGTTTTACTGTAGACAGCTCCAAAGGTCTGTGACAATTGTTGTGACAGTGTCGCAACAATTTCATAACTGTACTTTGCCAGCTCTCTTTAAGCTTCTTGTTGCGTCTGGGGTGGTTAGAGTACCAGATAAAAAATGGAGTTGAGTGCTGATGGCTAACGATTTTCATGCCTCAATACTCCTTAAGTAACTGCCAGTTCTCTTCAGTCCTGTTCTTCAAGGCAAGTTTTACATCCGGGGAAGAATCGTTCAAATCAGTAAATGCTCCCAATGCAACATATTTAAAGTCGTCAATCGATGAGGATTCAGGGATGACAACAGTGGCTGTTTGTCTTAATAAACGATCTGGGCTGATATCCCTGAGATTGAAATCTTCGAGGTCTGTTCTGTAAATTACATTGTGATCAGAATCCAGCAGTGCAAATGCAGCATGGGCATCAAACCACATCCGGGCCACTCCTGAATTTTTCCAGGTAAATTCCAAATGCAACTCCTGGTCGGAGGTGATGGTATCGGGTAAGAGCACATTGTTCAACGTCAGGTGATACCCCATGAGGTTTGTTAACCTCTCAATCAAAGTAACCTCGTTTTGGGCAAAGGCAGCGATATCATCATCGCCAAACCGTGCAAAGCCACAGTAATAGACCTTGCCGTTTGCGATGCTCGATTCCAATTGGCTCAGTACGCCCTGAGAAGAAAATTGCTCATAGGTGCCACCCCATTCGAATGCACTGATTGCAAGCCCTTCACACTCCCGGGTAGTACTTCCGTCTCTGTAAGAAATGATTCCATCATCTCTTATCCCAACTCCTTGCTGGGCAGCGTACAGGCGTTGGGTGGCGGAGCGAAAATATGTTTCGGCTGCAATCAGAGGCGTCTGGTCGAAATGGATTAAATGCAGTGCGATGTGATGTTGAAACAACTGATCAATTGAGGGCTCTTCACCATGCCATGGGTAGAGGTGGCCTTCACCCCAGTTTCCATAAGATCTTATTTCATACCATGCAAGCGAGGGATGTCCGTTGTACCGATGAGCAAGGGCCTGTAACAGGTTCTCAAGTTTTTCAAGGAAAACCGGATCGAGCCAATCCTGGGGAATCACCTGTACCCCTTCATAGGCTGTAGTCTGCGCTACATCCGGAGCTGTATCCGGGTTTGTATATTGCACTTCCCTTGGTTGGCACCCTGCATCAAACACCCACTCTGGAGTTACATACATTGCGCGATGATGCATGTTGGCAGCCATTATTCCAAAAGCAGCCTGCATCCCAAGCTGTTCCCACTGAGCTATAAAATTATCAATAATGTGCCAGTTATATTCACCCTCTTGCGGTTCTATGTCAATCCAGTTGTAACGTCCATAACCTACACTTCCGTACTTCAGACTCGCTTCTGTGTGATTTGAGGGAAGGCCATAAAGCACCCAGCCCTTACCGGGGTTTATCAGGTAAGAGCTGTCTTCTTCAGGGTAAACAATGCTGTAACTGTCAGGTATTTGGCGTTCCGTTTTTTTCTCATCATTAGAAACCGGAGAGCTGCAGGAAATAAGGAAGAAAAATGAAGTAATAACCAGAATGAGATACATTTCCTATCCTTTTGGATTCTTTTAAAAGAGTTACCCCTTCAGGGAATGAAGAAATCTTTAATATTATACCATTTTTTCCATTTATTTAAAAGCGAAAAAAGGGGACGGACTGCTCCTATTAGCTTAGAAACTGTTTTTAACCCCTGTCCTCGTTGTTAAAAGGCTTTAAAGATAGTCTGTCCCCGAATTACCCCGCTCACATTTAATCATTGTTTTCAGGAGTTGCATCTATTTATTTTAGTTCACTAAGTGCTACACTGGAGTTAATCAGCGGGCGGATGTAAAAGATAAAATGCACCATTAGCTCAGTTGGCATCCCGACTTTTAGTCGGGATTAATCAGCGGGCGGATGTAAAAGATAAAATGCACCATTAGCTCAGTTGGCATCCCGACTTTGCGTCGGGATTAATCAGCGGGCGGAT
>SKJJ01000005.1 GCA_007115975.1 Chitinispirillum sp. | reverse complement strand
GGATTTTAAGCCTGTTCCAGTGGGCATTTGCCCCCATACTCACCGCGTTTGCAGAAGTTACGGTATCGTCCCACACTGCAGTGTCTCCACTGGCGGGGACAACACCTCCCACCCAGCTTGAATCTACATCAAGGTTAGTGGTGTCGTTTGCCTTGACACGGTCACCGGTTGCATCCTCCCAGGAGGAGGACAAGAACACTACATATGGGTTAGTTTGTGCCCGATATCCATAGCCAACCCTGCCGCTTGAATGATCTGAATCGGTCACCGTACCGATTGAATAACCATCGAGGTACACTGTAAACGTTGAATCTTCCAGCTTAACGCTTATGGTTTCTTGGCTGGATAGGGTCCGACTGCCAAATGTTGCAATTGATCGAACGTTCCAATTCTCTGGTATAGTGTCTTTGAATACTTTTATTTCATCATTAGATTCTCGGTAGGCTAAATAGTAAAATTTTGTTGAATCCTGATAGCGAAAAACCATTCCGCCTGAGTAAGTTTGATACTCAGTATTGACACAGCGTATTCTCGCGGTGAAAACACCGTCATTTGCGCAATCATAATTCCTTATCAAAAATCCTCTTTGATTACTACCCGAGGTACTGATAAAGCCATCACCGTTACTGTCTTCACTCCAGTCCCATTCCCTTGGACCAACTTGATTCCATTTTGCGATAGTATTACTTCCATGGTTGTCACTGAACCCCCCGGCCCACACATTTGCCCACAATGAACAGAACACCAGAACAATCAAACAATTCCGACAAACAGTACTATGCCCGATGCAATCGCTCTTTTTTTCCATAATCAACATCCTGTATGTTTGGTTTCCACGTATAATTCCATCTGCACCTATAACCTGTATAGGTAATATACCCATTAATATAATAGCAGAACGGTACCGAAATGTCCATACTATTGTGCAAATAATTTTAAACGCTTAATCTTTTTAGTGGAGTTTACTGCATTTGACAAGGGTTGCGGGGACGGGGAACAGGCTTTACGCACTATGCAAATTAACCCATTCGCATTATATTCCGCCGGCTGCTGCGTACAAAATCAACGATATGTTTTACGTTTTGTTCATCGGGAAACTCATCCTGCAACCTGACTATCGCCTCTTCCAGAGAGTGACCGTCTCTAAAGAGTATTTTGTAGGCACTCTTTATATCTCTTATCTGCCTGGAAGTGAACCCCCGGCGTTCAAGCCCCACCTTATTGACACCTGCAATGCGTGTTGGTTCCGCACCTACCAGCGCAAAAGGCACCACATCGGTAAAGGGACGGGCAACAGCTGCAACCATTGCATAATCACCGATCCGTGTAAACTGATGAATGGGAACAATTCCACCGATAGTCACATGATTGCCCACCTCCACATGCCCGGCCATCGCCAAGCCATTGGAGATGGTTACATCATTGCCCAAAACACAGTCGTGTGCGATATGGCAATACGCCATTATCCAGCAATCAGAACCGATCCTTGTCTCACCATTGGCCTCGGTGCCTCTGTTGATGGTGACAAATTCACGAATAAGAGTGTTGTCGCCGATAATGGTGTGTGTTTTTTCTCCGTTATACTTTTTATCCTGAGGCTCAAGACCAATACAGGCACCTTTAAATATCCGGCACCCCTTACCCAGGCGTGTTCCGGTACCGATCATCACATGGGGGCCAATGGAACACCCTTCACCGATAACCACATCACCCTCAATGACAGTATAGGGTCCGATCGTGACACCTTCCCCGACCTCTGTTCCCGGTTCAATAATAGCCGTAGGATGTATTCCGGTTTCCATTGGAGCCGTAGCACCGCATCCCCGGCACCCCCCCCCTTTATCTGTATCACTCATAAAAGCCAACTCTCTTTTTTGCTTCAAATACACTGATAAAACTTATCCGAACATTGCCATCCCTACCGCTTCACAAACCAACTTATCCTCAACGTAACACTTCCCCTCAAACTTTCCGGTTCCACGCCTGAACCGCAACATCTTCACCTCAATGCGCAGTGCATCCCCGGGGCGAACGATCCCTCTGAATCTGCAATTGTCGATCCCCAGAAACAACACTTTGGCATTGGGATCGGGAGCTTTACCCTCTTTATATAATCCCATGATTCCTGCCGCCTGTGCAATCGCCTCAACCTGAAGTACCCCTGGCATAACCGGATTACCGGGGAAATGACCCTGGAAAAAGGGTTCATTGAACGACACATTTTTAACTGCAACAATACTTTCACCGGGATTGATCTCTTCAACTTTATCCACCATCAAGAACGGATACCGGTGCGGTAAAATTTTCAGGATGTCCTCGTGGTCAATCTTACCCGGTTCTTTTACCACTTTAGCAGCAGCTTTTTTCTTTTCAAGGATATACTTTCTGATTCTCTTTGCCATTTCGATATTTGCAGCATGGCCGGTGCGTGCGGCCAGAATATGAGCATTAAGGGGTTTTCCAAGGAGATAGAGGTCCCCGACAAGATCCATCGCCTTGTGACGGCACGGTTCATTCCAGAAACGAAGTTTTGTATTGTTCAGGAAACCATTTTCTCCCGCTTTAATAGGCCCCTTGTAGTCAAATAATTTACGCATGTAGTCAACATGTTCATCGGTCAAATCAATATCCTGAACCACCAGAGCACTGTCAAGCGACCCACCCTTTATCAGATCCTGCTCCCTGAGTTTCTCTATCTCAGAGAGAAAACAGAACGTCCTTGCAGGAGCGAAATCCTTTACATAATCTTTAAGATTGAAAAGGGTGGTATACTGTGCCCCCAGAGCGGGATAGTTATAATCAATCTCAAGAGTCACTCTGAAATGATCGAGAGGAAATATCCCAAGCGCCACATCCCCCTTTACATACATCAAAGGCTCATCAATATCGAGATACTCTCTTTTCTCTTTCTGCTCGACCAGCCCAGCCTCCAGTACCAGCTCCACATAGGGCATAGCACTGCCATCCATGAGCGGTATCTCCTGTGCATTGATCTCTACCCTGCAATTGTCAATGCCCAGTCCGGCAAAACAGGACATCACATGCTCGATCGAGTAGACCTTGACTCCGTCCATGCCGATAGTAGTACCCCGTGCAAGATCAACCACATAATCGATATCGGCAGGAATTTCAACGGGCGGTTGCAGATCAGTGCGCACGAACTTTATTCCATAATTATCAGGTGCAGGATTGAGGGTAACCTTTGCCGAAATACCGGTATGCAATCCTACACCGGTAAGTGAAACACTCTTCCCCAATGTTTGCTGAAGGGCCATAGTGTTGAAGATCCTTTCTAAATGTCAGTTCTTCTCAGAAGAGATAATGTTATTCAAGTTTTCAAGCTGCCCCTGTAACCGTTTAACCTCTTTACGTAAGGAGGGTAACTGAGCCTGAGCGGCCTCTATTCTTCGCATCGTCATCAAATCCCTTGCGGGATACCCGGTGATACTGGAGCCAGACTCAACCCCCTTGCTCACCCCGGCTTTAGCACCAACAAAGGTGTCATCACCAATGGCAATATGCCCCACAAATCCCGCCTGTCCACCGATAATAACCCTTTTACCGATGGTAGTGCTGCCGGAAATTCCGGTTTGTGCTGCTATAGCAGTATTGTCACCAATTACCACATTATGTGCGACATGGATAAGGTTATCGAGCTTTACACCTTTGCATATAACAGTGGGCTCAAAATTACCCCTGTCGATGGTTGTGCCGGCACCAACATCAACTCCGTCCTCTATAACCACAATCCCAAAACAGGGAATACGGATAAATTCACCACTCTCACGCGCATTGCCAAAACCATCACTGCCGATAACTGCACCGGACTGTATTGTCACCCCGGAGCCAATCCTGGAACCCCACCTGATAACAGCGCCGGAATCGATTCGCACATCGGCTCCAATGGTTGTATCCCGCTCAATAACAGCGTTGGCCCCGATCCTGCAGTCGGGGCCAATTACAACACCGGCACCAATAACCGTACCCGGACCAACCGAGACAGAGGAGTGAATATCCGCAGAAGAATCGATTACGGCACCTTTGCAGATACCCCTCCCAAAAGGAGGAGAACAGTCCTCAAAGAGCTGGGCCACTTTTGCATACCCCGCATAAGCATCCTCAACCACCAGATTGATTTTACCTGCAACGGGTTGCTCTTTTGAGCCAATAATAACAGCGACAGCATCTGAGCGTTCAACTTTCAGGCGAAAAGCGGGACTGGACAAGAAGGTGATACTTTTGGTATCAGCCTGTTCAGGAGAAGCGATACGGCTGATATCCGAATCTTGTGAGCATTCGGAGAATTGCGCCCCAATTTTTTTTGCAATAATGGAAATCTTCAATTATCAGTTACCTTTATTGAGTTTTTCCAGAACCCGGTCACTTAAATCATATTCGGACTTTGCATGCACCAGTCCGCCCGAACGGGCATCAAATATAAAATCGAAATTTTCCGCTTTCGCAATATCAACAAGGATTGTATTGATCTGTTCAATTATGGGACCAGTGAGTTCTTCATTTTTACGAAGCGCCTCACCCTGCTGCCCAAACTTCTCCTGTATAAACTGCTGATATTTGGTGGTTTTCTGCTGGAGTTGCCCCTGAAGCTCCCGTTTACGCTCATCAGATAACAAAAGACTCTGCTTCTCAAGCTGCTCATGAAGCTCCCTGAGCTCCTTTTGCATCTGCGAAGCCTGCTGCTCCCACTTTGCCACTTCAGCATTGAACATCTCCTGAGCAGCCTTGGTACCTTCATATTGTGAAAAAATCTTCTCAGAGTTGATAAAACCTATTTTCATCTGAGCAAATGAGACCGATACCAGCACAAAAATCATGACAACTAACGTTTTCAACATAAAAACTCCCCCTTTGGCACAGAAGCTCCCCTCTTGCCAGAAAAAAAAATAGAACTTGTTAAAAAAAAGTGTTGATTACAAAACGGACTGCCCCCACTGGGTTAAAACCCGGAATTCATGAGAAAGTGGAGCTGAAAGCCATTAGGCTCTCCGCCGAAATGACCTCTGTTGAGATCATCCAATCCCCAGGCAAAGTCAAAACCCATAATTCCAAGCATCGGAACATTAATTCTAATCCCAAACCCCACTCCCCTATACAGATCCGAAAGATCAATTTTTGACAAACCGGTCCATGTATTTCCGACATCGGCAAAAAGAGCCAGATAGACCTGCTGATCAAGAACCGGATAACGCAACTGCAGCGATGAGGTAAACATGGCTACCCCATCACCTTCCCTGCTATAGCGACCACCAAAAGCGAAATCGGGGTATCCTCGAATGGTCCCGTCACTATATACTCCACCGGCGGAGAAAAGATCCATGCGTGATATTCTTATATCACCACCCAAACCATTAATCAAGCCGAACTTTGACTCTGTCCCCAGCACAAATTTTTGCGGCAGCTGAAAATACTGTTCAAACCCTACCGTTCCCTTGAAATACTGGAAATTGTTGCTGCCGGTAAAGAGACCGGCAAACTCAGGCCTTATAGTTAAACGTGAGCCTTCGTTTGGAAAGAGTGGTTTGTCAAAATCATACCGCTCTATATTAAACGTCAGACGGCTCAATACCCCAGACTCCAGAACACGCATTCCGGAAAGGGAGAGTGTGTCATAGTTTGTACGCTCTCTGCTCAGTTGGTAGATTGCATTGACCCTGAATTTATCATCAGGCCACGTTAGCCTGGAGCGCCCGACACCGGTGCGAAACCCGTAACTTTCAGTGGTCTCTTCTGCACCTGAGGAGTAGAGATACTTTGACTGGTCGTAAAAGATATTACCAGTAAGCCACCATGGTGTATCGAATGCCCATGGTTCAGTGAAGCCTAAATTTAATGATTTCCTTCTTCTTCCATACTGCACATCAACCTTTAACTCCTGCCCCGCACCACGGAAATTTGGTATCGCGGTGGAGAAGGTGCCTGTGAGCTTGTCGACTTCACTGAAAGCGGCACCAAGGGTGAGCTGGCCGATATTGTCCCTTTCGGTGATATCAAAGACCAGATCTATGGTCCCATCCTCATTGGGGCTGATATCGGGCACAACATTTTCAAAGTAATTGAGTCGAAAAATATTCTGCTGACTACGAACCATCTGAGACTGGCGGTATCGTTGTCCCGGAGTGAGCTGAATTTCACGCCGGATAACCTTTTCCATTGTTTTGGTGTTGCCCTTGACATCGATTTTTTTTACAATGGCAGGACGTCCCTCAAAGATGTTGAAGACGATGTCGATTGTGTCACCCCTAAACGAGCGCTGATCATCAACCCCGACCCATAAGTGCCCCTCTTCCCTGTATGCATCCTCAACAAGAAAGCGGGTCATTTCAAAACTGCTCTTCTTAAATGGCTGTCCGCTGTTGAGCGCTACCTTTGAAGCGAGATCATCACTTTCGATAATTCTGTTTCCACTGAAGAAAACATCGCCCACATAGTAGAGGGGTCCTTCATCCAGGGTGATTTCGACAAACAGCTCTCTTTTGTTATCGGAGTACCATGTAGAGTCATTCTCGACTGATGCATCAAGGTAGCCCTGTTCATTATAGAACAGGATAAGTGAGTCGAGATGTTCTTTATACAGTTTTTCGTCAAAGCGGCCGGAACGATACCATCGGTTCTCTTTTGTACCAAATTTTCTTTTGAGCCTTCGGTCACTGAACTGCTCATTGCCCCTGAAAGTAATCTCCTCGACCCTGACCCGTGGTCCCTCATCGATTGAGTATTTAACAAAAACATATCCGGGTATCTTGGATTCGACAATTTCAACATCAATCTGTGCCAGGTGATACCCCTCTTGGGCATACAGACGGGCTATATGCTGCTTACTGCGGTGAATCGCCTCATCACTGACCACCTGCAGCCTGCCAAAACCAAGCTCTTCAGCAAGCTCATCATCCTTAACTTTTCTGTTGCCCACAAACTCAATCTCTTCACAAAAAGGGAACTCCTCTACTTTCAGTAAAAGAGATGCGCTTTTTTCAGTCTCTTCAAGGATAAAAAACTCCACAGAGCGGAACAACCCCTGCGCATAGAGTCTTCGCATCGACTCCTGTACATCAACAGTGGCAAACGACTCCCCGTCCTTAACAGCAACGATATTCCTAACGAGAGCCGGTCTGGTGTTTGTTAACCCCTCAATTACCAGGGTATCGAGGATCTTGCTATGGGCCATCCCCCACCCCAGAAAAACAAGAGCGACCGGAAAAATCAGAAAAGGGTTCTTCATAAATTAACAGCCTTCAATTAAAACATGATAGATTTCATTAAGAAACAGGGAACACGTGAGAACACCTATGTTTTCGAACTGGTGAAAACAATATTGAACCAGCTTCCGTTTTTTTACTTTTATCCCTGCAACAGGTACCGCAGCAGCTACTGAGGGCTATCGGCCTTCTGAAACAGTATATTTCCGTTTTCAAGGCTCATATGTATTGTGTCACCATCCTTGAACCGATCCAGGAGAAACTCCTCAGCCAACGGATCCTCCAGCAACCTCTGGATGGAACGGCGCAGAGGACGCGCACCCAGCACAGGGTCAAATCCGTTGTCCACAAGGTGCTGCTTTACCTCAGGGGTTAAGTCGAGCCAGATTTTTCTGTCCTCCAGACGCTGCTGAAGCTCTTTGAGCTGGATATCGATAATTTTCGCGATCTCCTCTTTGCCCAGGGAATTGAATACAATGGTTTCATCGAGTCTGTTGAGGAATTCGGGGTTAAAGACGCGCTTGAGCTCCTCCATCACCCGCGATTTCATCGAGTCATAATCACCGGTAGTTGATGAGCGTCCAAAGCCAACCGTTCCGGGCTTTTTAACATCCCGTGTACCAACATTAGAAGTCATAATGATAATTGTATTCTTAAAATTAACATGCCTTCCGTAGGCATCGGTAAGAACACCATCATCAAGAATCTGCAACAAGATATTAAAAACATCCGGATGAGCCTTCTCCACTTCATCAAGGAGGATGACCGAGTAGGGCTTTTTTCTGATTTTTTCGGTGAGCTGCCCCCCCTCTTCATAACCCACATATCCCGGAGGAGCTCCAACCAGTCGTGAAACGGCGAATTTTTCCATATATTCAGACATATCAACCCTTACCAGCGCCTCTTCAGAATCAAACAGTGACTGAGCAAGAGCCTTTGCGAGTTCGGTTTTTCCAACACCTGTTGGGCCGAGAAACATAAAAGAGGCGATAGGACGGCGTACATCATGAAGCCCCGCCCGTGAACGGCGGATACTTTTAGCCACCGACTCAAGTGCCATCTCCTGACCAATAACCCTTCTTCTAAGCTCCTCTTCAAGGTTGAGGATTTTCTTTGTCTCCTCCTCCGCCAGTCGTGAAAGCGGAATACCGGTCATGGTGGCAATTACCTCTGTGATCGTTTCCTCATCAACAAGCAGCCGCTCTTCGGCTTTGGATTTTCTCCATAGCGCTTTTCTTTCAAGAAGGGTACCCTTGAGTTTTTCCTGTTTATCCCTGAGCTTTGCGGCTTTTTCAAACTCCTGCTGCTCCACAGCCAGCTCTTTTTCCCTGACCACATCAGCTATCTCTTTTTCCATATCCCTGATCTCAGTGGGGATCTCCATACTTGAGAGACGCTTGCGTGCACCAGCCTCATCGATCACATCGATGGCTTTGTCGGGATGGAATCGGTCAGAGATGTAACGATCGGACATCTTCACCGCAAACTCTATTGCCCTGTCGGTGAATGTTACCTTGTGGTGCTCCTCGTAATTGTGTCTTAAACCCCAGAGAATCTGGATTGTTTCGGCAACACTGGGAGGATCAACCATAATGGTCTGAAAACGACGTGCCAGAGCACCATCTTTTTCGATGTATTTACGATATTCATCAAGGGTAGTAGCGCCTATACACTGAATATCACCTCGCGAGAGAGCGGGTTTAAAGATATTGGAGGCATCAAGACTCCCCTCAGACCCCCCGGCACCCACAATGGTATGCAGCTCATCGATAAAGATTATTATATTCTCGTTTTTCTGCAGCTCCACCATCAGCGCCTTAAGCCGCTCTTCAAACTGGCCCCGGTATTTAGTGCCGGCCACCATTGAAGCCATATCGAGGTTGATGACCCGCTTGTTTTCAAGCACCTGGGGGATATTTTTTTCCACTATCGACTGAGCAAGCCCTTCCACAATGGCCGTTTTCCCAATTCCAGGCTCTCCGATGAGGACGGGATTGTTTTTTTTGCGTCTGGAGAGGATCTGAACAACCCGTTCGATCTCTTTTTCGCGTCCGATGACCGGATCGAGCTTATTTTCCCTGGCCATGGCGGTGAGATCCCGTCCGAAATGGTCGAGAAAAGGGGTTTTGCTCTTCTCTTTTGTACCACTGACCGACTCCCCACCCCGTAGTACACGGTTAATCTCCTCTTTGATTTTTTCGTATTCAAGCCCCGCAGAGGCGAGCGCATTTGCAGCAGCCGATTCGGTATCCTTCATAAGCGCAAGCAACAGATGCTCTGTGCCGATATATTTATGCGACATCGAACGGGCCTCATTTGCCGCAATTTCCAGCACTTTTTTTGCCCGTGGGGTAAAGGGCAGCATCTGTCCGATGGTCATCATGCCGCCGGTTGATGTAATGGTTTTTTCGATATTGGTGGTGAGCTCATCGAGATCCACCCCCATTGTGCGCATAACCGCCACCGCTACCCCATCACCCTCTTTGACCAGTCCCAAAAGGAGATGCTCGGTTCCTACATAATCATTACCCAACCGGACCGATTCCTCTCTGGCAATCTGCATCACTTTTTTTACCCGGTCTGTGAACATACCATTCATCTATTTTTTCCCCTCCAGATTTAACCTGTATATTAAGCTGTTATTGTAACTGCGAAGCCTTGGTACGCCTTCTTTTCTTATGGAGCAATTCCCTGACCAATTCTGCTCTGAGCACCCCAATCTCCCTTACATCCAGAGCACTGCCATGGTGAAACTGTATATGAGCAGGCATACTCAGACAAATAATGCGGTTAATCTGCTCAACAGTAACCTCATCGTAAATGGAACACTCAACACCAAGCCGTAAGGCCGATGACAGATTAAGCAATTCACCCATACTAAGTGTCCGGGCATGGGTTAAAATCCCATAGGACCGATGCACCTTATCACTAACCTCAAGAGACGCCTCTTCTACAATTTTCTCCCTTGCCCTTCTTTCATGAAAAACAATCTCACTTATCACCTCCTGAGCAGAACCAAGGAACTGCTTTTCGTGAGATCCCATGGTGGCCTGATTGGAGAGCTGGAAAAAGTTACCCATTACATCCGAATGCTCACCAAGAAACCCTCGTGTGGCGATCCCCATCTGGCTGGCGCCCTGCAGTACCTGATCAATGGTCTTTGTTAACACCAACCCCGGCAGGTGAAGCAGAAACGATACCCTCAGCCCCGTGCCACTGTTGGTGGGACAACTGGTGAGAAACCCGCGGGTACAATCATAGGCAAATGCAAGTTTACACCCCAGAGAATCATCAATCATATCAAGGGCGTTCCAGAGCTCCTGGGGCCTGAACCCAGAATCTATGCACTGAAGCCGCAGATGGTCCTCTTCGTTGATCATTATGTTGATCCGGCGAGAGGAGTCACAAACCACCCCCCGGTCTCCGTCAACACCCACAATATCCTGACTGATCACCCGCTGTTCAGCCAAAAACTGCTGCTGCAGCTTATCGAGCCCGGAGAGGTTAATCACCTCAAATGAGCTCAAAGGGGGCAGTTCAGAAAACACCGCAGTGACCTTTTTAAATACCGCCTTTTTCTCTCTGGGCAGTGCTTTGTTGGGAAAGGTATACCCTGCCAGATTCCTTGCAAGACGAATTCTGGTTGAGATCACTACATCCGATTCTGGCCCCTTATTATCAAACCACACCGGGAGCGTGGTCCGTTGCAATTTACTACAGGACTTCATTGCACTCCCATCTCTTTGAGATTGTGTATGACATCCCGTATAGCGGCCGCCTGCTCAAACTCCTCATTTCGTATCGCCAGCTCCATCTCTCTGCGCAACCGCTCGATGTCACAATCACACACCTTCTGTTCACCCTCAGCGCCATTAAGATACCGCTTCCCTTTGTGAACAGCTGATCCGTGTACCTGAACAAGCAGCTCATCAATCTCGTTTTCAAAAGCGGTGTAACAGCCAGAACACCCCAGCAAACCGGTTGAACGAAACTCAGAAAGGTTCAGACCACAGGAGTCACATCTTTTATTCTTCTCAACAACCACACTGTCACTCTGCTCAAGAACATTGTCCACCGAAATAGAGATCCCCTTCTTTTTCGCACACTCATCACAGAGATGAAACACTTCTGTTTCATTGTTCATCACCTGAGTCAGATGGATATTGGCAGGTTTCATTCCGCACTCATCACAATTTTTCATTGTATTTGATCCTTTTTAGCAGACATAAGCCATAAGGTGTAATACTATAAAATTACTAAATGGGTCATTGAAGAGGTAGTCTAAACAAAACCTTACCACTCTTCTTCAAGAGTGGTAAGGTTTTGATTAGCAGAAACCACCCCGTCCTCAAGATATACTATCCTGTGCATACCCCTGCACAAGCGACTGTTATGGGTAGCAACTACAAAGGTCTGCCCGTGTTGGCTGTTTGCCCGTTCGAAAAACTCAATAAGCAACTCCCCGTTTGCACGGTCAAGATTTCCCGTAGGCTCATCGGCCAGCACCAGCGCAGGTTTATTAAACATCGCCCGCGCCAGGGCAACTCTCTGCCGCTCCCCACCGGAGAGCTCTGAAGGGTAGTGTCCTTTACGATTGATCAGACCGAATGTCTGAAGCAGATCCGTTGCCCTCTCAATGCACTCCTTTTTACTTTTTCCATGTATAAGACCGGGTATCATGAGATTCTCTATTGCTGTAAAGTCGGGCAGCAAGTGATGAAACTGAAAGACAAACCCAATCTCCTGATTTCTGAAAGCAGCAAGCTCATGGGCAGAGAGCTCCCCTATGGGCCTTCGACAAACAGTAATATCTCCGGATGTAGGCCGGTCAAGACCACCAATAATCTGAAGAAGGGTGGTTTTACCCGCACCCGAAACCCCAACCAGTGCAACCATCTCCCCCTTTTTTACAGTAAGGGAGACACCTTTAAGCACATCAAGAGTCCCACAATCATCCCTGAACTGCTTGCTTAAATTTCCTATTTCAACCATACTGTCGGCCATTGTTTCTCCGGTTCCAAACGATTCACCCCCAAAAGAGCCCTTCGACCAGTTCAGGGTCCGCACAGGGATACAATACCCTCGAACAGGCAAATCGCTTTTAACTATGCAATAATTGTTTATTCATACCGAATCGATTCGGCGGGCAACATTTTTGAAGCCCTCCAGGAGGGGTACAGTGTCGCAAGCCAGCAGACAACATTACCCGCCAGATACACCGCCACAACATCAAAGCCCCTAACCAAAACCGGCACTTTGCTTATAAAGTAGATATCCCCCGGAAGCGAGACCAACTCCCACCGGTACTGCATATAACAGACCGCAGTACCCAGTATCACCCCAAGAGTGGAGCCTAAAAATCCCACGACAACCCCATTGAGCATAAAGACCCTCATAACAGAGCCCGATGTGGCCCCCATACCCATAAGGATACCAATCTCCCTGCGCTTTTCAAGAATGGTCATTATGAGCGATGAGATAATGTTAAAGGCTGCAACCACCATTATAAGAGAGATCACTATAAAAATTATGAGCCTCTCAAGTTTCATCCACTGAAAAAGAGAGCGGTTCTGGGTCTGCCAGTCAACAACTCTGAACGGGTACCCACCCAGGTGATCACGTACACTCTCTGCGATCCTGTCTGCCCGCAACAGATCCTGCGTCTTGATGTGTAACCCCTCCACCCCCTTCATATTCAACAGGTTCTGCGCCGAAGGGATAGAGATATATACCAGAATCATATCATGCTCGTACATCCCGGTTTCGAAAACTCCCGTAACGGTAAACCTCCCCATCTTGGGCACCGGGTCAATCTGCCCCTCCACAGGAGCAAGACTCATCAGCACCACCTCAGAGCCCACTCCCACACCCAGCTTGGAGGCTAAGCCGTTACCAACTACAATCCCCGGGAATTCACGCCCCCTGTTTGACTCCATTTCATCAAGGTAAAATGAACCATGCTTCACCACCCCAGCAATTTCGGTAACCGTTGGTTCAAGCACCGGATCAACCCCGGTAAACATTATACCCTCCTGCACCTGGTTATGCTCGATACCACCCTTGCCGGTAATATACGGGGATGCCCCTGTCACCTGCGGATGCTCAAGAACACGGCTGCGCAATTGCTCATAGTCGTTGATGGGCCGAGAGTGGTACTGAAACACTTTTGCGTGAGCGAAAGTGCCGACAATCCTGTCCCGCACCTCTTTCTCAAAGCCATTTGCAATGGAGAGTGCAACAATAAGAACAAAACAGCCAAGACACACCCCAGCTGCCGATATATAGGTAATCCAGGAGATAAAGCCTATTTTACGCTTTCCCCTGAGATACCGTAAGGCAACAAACCACTCCATTTTACCCACGCGATATTTTCCTTTTAAGTAGTGCAGAATTGAGCAGGAACACCCTCTATTTTTCTGTTCTTAGCAGAGGAAACAGCACAACATCCCTCAACGTACCGGCATTAGTCAGTAGTGCAACGATACGATCAACCCCCATACCCCAACCACTTATGGGCGGCATGCCGTACTCCATACACTGAAGAAAATCGTTGTCAACATCCATCGTCTCGGTATCCCCGCCAGCCCTCGCCTGAGCCTGATCACTGAAACGCTGCGCCTGATCGAGCGGATCAACAAGCTCAGAGTAGGCATTAATTACCTCCCAGCCATTGACCACAAGCTGAAAACGGTCTACAACACCAGGGTTTTCATCACTCTTTCTTGCAAGAGGCGAGAGGTCAATAGGGTGATGCGTTATGAACACAGGGTTAACGAGTGCAGGCCGCGAAACTTTCTTATAAAGCAAATCGATGAGAGTGCCTCTTCCTGCCTTGGAGATGTTGACATCGGTCTCGAACCGAATCCCCTTACTGTCAACCTCCTTCATCAACTCATCTCTGTCGGTAAACTTATCGATGTCAATACCACAATCTTTCAGGATCAGATCCCGAAACGAAATCCGCGGCCACTCCCCATCAAAGGAGATCGCTGTGCCCTGGAAATTGAGCTCCAAACTCCCGTGAACCTGGAGTAGAAGATGCTTGAGTAGCTTCTGAGTGAAGTTCATGTTATCCACATAGTTCCAGTAAGCACAGTAGTATTCAAGAAGAGTGAAGTCGGGCAGATGGGAAGCATCCACACCCTCATTTCTGAACGAGCGGGCAAACTCATACACCCTGTCAAAGCCGCCAGCTATCGCCCGCTTAAGATAGGTCTCCGGTGCTATGCGCAAAAAGACATCTATGTCCAGAGCGTTGTTGTGAGTCACAAAGGGGCGTGCCAGTGCACCGCTTGCCTTGTTGGTCAAAACGGGAGTATCGATTTCCATGAAATCGTTGTTGTCAAGAAAGTCTCTTATAACCCTTATAACCCTGGTGCGTTTCCTGAATCGATCCCTGGTCTCCTTGGACATGATCAGATCCAGATAGCGCCTGCGCAGACGCAGCTCAGGGTCAGTCAGGCCGTGAAACTTCTCCGGCAGCGGCCGAAGCGCCTTCGACAAAAAAGTGAACCCGGTCACATCGATGGTTTTCTCTCCGGTCTTTGTGGTAATCATCGTACCCTCAACACCAACAAAATCTCCCACATCAACCAGATTTCTGAATTCAGCAAACTTTTCACCAAGAGTATTTTTCTGAAGTGCAAACTGAAGCTTTGCATCCACATCATAGAGATGGCCAAAGGCCAGCTTGCCAAAATACCTTAGTGACACCACCCGCCCGCAAACACGCACCCCTTGTGTATCGACCGCAAGCTCCAAAGCCTCCTCAAGAGAGTGCGTTTTTTCATAACGGTCGCCATAGGGGTGATGACCCGCCTTTACAATTTCGGCAATCTTCTCTATCCGTACCTGCATCTGCTCATTCTGTTCCGATTGTGACTCCACAACACTCTCCATTTTCTAATCCCTTACTCATCTGCGAGCCTGCCATACTATAGCAAGCAGACCTGTTTTGAAAAAATAGTACGATCCGGATAACATCCTATTTAACTCGTGTTCAGAATAACCCCGTTTGGCACCTAAACCATCGTGAGAAACCATGGGAGCCCGTCCTGAGCAAGAGCCCCTAAATCCTACGGGTGTTACATTAGAATACGACCTCTGAAATATAATTACCTCTGTAATAATGCCCCCTTTTGGCTGTAGCGCAGGAACCATTCAATCCCCGCGAACCTTGGCTCCCTTCGGCAAGGAGCTCAGGAGGGTAACGTTGTAAAATAGTTTGGGCGTGATTGGTTTTCCATGATTTGCGAAAATGTAAAAGCAGATGTTTTTACAGACTCTCTTTACCCAAATATCAGCCCTGACCATCTCGTATATTATCACCCGTAACAGTTTCGCTTACAAAAAAACAGAATACTCTATAACAGGAAGAGAGCCTGATGTCTGATATTGAACTGAAATTATACCGTATACCGGCAATATTGATTGCGCTGACAATTCACGAACTTGCACACGGTTGGGTTGCTCTGAAACTTGGCGATACAACGGCACGTGACGCCGGAAGGCTGACTTTGAACCCCCTGAGCCATCTTGATCTTTTCGGCACACTGATGCTTCTGTTTGGCCCGTTTGGATGGGCAAAACCGGTACCGGTTAATGGCTATAACCTTAAAAACCCCAAACGGGACCTGCTCTATATCAGTCTGGCTGGACCGGTTTCCAATATTGTGCTGGCAATTCTTTTTGGCGTTCTCACCCACCTTACGGCCTCTTTTGCACCGGGCCTTTTCAACATTCCATTTGTAGCTTTTTTTCTGCAATTATCTGTTCTGATCAATATTGGGCTTGCATTTTTCAATCTTCTTCCAATTCCGCCCCTCGACGGGTCAAAGGTTGCCGCAGGGCTGCTTCCAAACAGCTACCTCCGCGGCTATCTCAACGTCTCCAAACACCTGCCGATGGTCTTTATTGTACTGCTTGTAGCCGAGTGGGCCGTTCCGGGTATCAGCATCCTCTCAAGAGTACTCAATCCGCTCTTTATACCCTTTTACTACTTTTGGGTGAGAGTGATCGGTGTTATCACCACAATCTTCTAGCCCCCCCCCCACTCCCCAATCGGCCGCGCGGTAGGAAGCGGCTTTTTTAAGACCGGATAATAGTACTGTTTTGAAAGTGATTGGGGGACAGGGAGAGGGTCGATTGCGAGGCCGAGGCCGACCGCGACGCCGATTAGGGAGAGGGAATGCAAAATCAGCTTGCCCCGTATTTTTTCCTGTATTCCTGGATCTTTTCCAGCATCAGGTCATCGAGAATAACCCTCCCCCCGATCTCCCTGTTATGCAGATGGGCAACGATCTCATCAAGCGTCACAATCGCAAAAGTCTTGAACCCAAACTCCTCCTGAAGCTCACAAAGCGCGCTCTTTTGGGACAGCCCCCTCTCCATCCTGTCAACAGATACAACCAGACCCACCACATCAAGATCAGCACAGCTTTTAAGCATTGGGACCGACTGGCGCACCGAAGTGCCGGCAGTTGTCACATCTTCTATTATGACTATTCTGTCGGAATCCCTGGGGGAGTGTCCCACAATAGAGCCCCCCTCGCCGTGATCCTTTGCCTCTTTACGGTTAAAACAGAATGAGACATTGTGGGAATAGCACTTGTAAAGAGCAAGCGAAGCTGTCACCCCAAGGGGTATACCCTTGTATGCCGGGCCGAAAAGGACATTAAAATCGGTTCCCAAGTGATTGTTGAGTGCAGCAGCGTAGTAATTACCGAGTTTAAAGAGTTGCTCGGCAGTACAGTAATTGCCGGTATTTATAAAAAAGGGGGTATTGCGGCCGCTTTTTGTCACAAAGTCCCCGAACTTTAAAACATCCGACTCTATCATAAATTCAACGAACTCTTTTTTGTACTGTTCCAACTCAACCTCCTGGTGTTTTGTCAATTAAGGGTTAGATAGTTCGATGTTCAATCCGTCATAGGCAAATTCCATCCATGGATGGAGAACAGCGCGATCGGTCTCATAGTCTATCAAATGGCTCATGTGTATAAAATAACATCTTTTCGGGGCAAGCTCCCTTGCCAGTTTTACACTTTGCTCTAAGGTAAGATGGGTGGCATGCTCCCTTCCATCATTGAGGCAATCCAGAATAAGCAGATCCAACCCATAGAGTTTCTCTTTTTCAGAGGGTGCGATACTTTTTACATCGGGTAGATACCCAACCGTTCCCACCACATAACCAAGACACCCCAAGAGGTTTCCGTGAGTAACGGCTACAGGCGTAACAGTGGTGCCAAAGAGAGAAAACGGGGAGTGGATTTCGATGGTATTTATGTTTGGAACACCGCCTCCGGGTAACACCTGTGATGAGAACGCATAGGAGAAGGTTTTTCTTATGGAGCGTATAGATTCAGAAGAGCCGTACATGTCAACTGGTGAATGGGTAGTATATGATCGGATATCAGGGATTCCGCCAATATGATCGGCATGACTATGGGTTATCAGCACAGCATCAATGGTTTGGATATTTTGGCGTATGGCCTGCAGCCTGAAATCACTTGAGACATCAACAAGGATACTTTTACCGTTTTGCTGTATAAGAATGGAAGAACGGGTGCGGGCATGTTTCGGGTCTGTAAACGAACGTCTGCAAACATTCTTATGACACCGTTTAAAATCGCTGATTATGCAGTCAAGTGGTGGAACACCGTGGGAGGTGCCGGTACCCAGGAACGTCAATTTCATCTATATTATTACCTTCTGTAATCCAAAGCGATAGAGTTCATACAACACCTCTTTCCAACCATCCTCCACAGTGAGGACAAAATCTGGCTGGTTGCCGGAGCCCTTTTCTGACTACCACCGAACGGATTAAGAGTGCACTAGGCTACAGTCATCTTTTTTTGAAATATAGTGACTCTGTTACGCCCATGTTCTTTTGAGAAATAGAGGGCTTTGTCAGCAGAATCGACCAGATCCTGTTCAGATGCACCGAATAGAGGGTAAACAACGCAACCGATGCTCATTGTGACCTTCAGTCTGTTTTCACCGGATACTATTACATTATCCTCTATTGTTTTTCTTATCCTCTCTGCGGTTGCCATCACCCCTTTAAGGTCAGTTTCAGGAACGATAACCACAAACTCCTCTCCACCATACCGCGCGGGAAAATCACAAGCCCGGATTGAGGAGGTAATGCATTTTGCGATCTCTTTCAATACCAGATCCCCAACAGGATGACCATAGGTATCGTTGAAGGATTTGAAATGGTCGATGTCCATTAAAAGCAGTGCCAAATTATGATTGTACCGTGAGGCCCTATGGAATTCAGATGCCAGCTTCTCTCTAAAACTTCGGTTGTTATTGAGCCCGGTCAGTCCATCAGTAGTTGCAAGCAACTCCATTTTTTTAAACAGAACGGCTCTCATATAGGCAACGGATGCATTTTCCACCAGAATGGAAAGGGTCTGTTGGAGCTTATCGGTAAAATGGCCCGGTGTATCACTTTCAACAGACAACAGAGCAATGCATTTTTTATGTTCATCAATGACAGGCAGAATAATAAGCGACCGCAGTTTAGGTTCCCGAGGCTCATTGGGGAAAAGTCGATAGTAGGTTGTATTACCCACCATCATGTCGGGAATTTTCACCACTCTCCCTTTCGTGGCAGAAAAGAAGAACAAGCCGGCATTAAGCTGAAATTGTTGTCCTTCAGAGAGATTACCCTTCTCACCAGCAATTCTTCTTATTGTTAGAGATTTTTCTGTTTGATTGAAGGTAACGGACATAAGCCTCGTAAAGGGGGTGATCTTTGGAATTATAGCAAAGAGCACCTCAAAGACATCACTGGTTTTGGTTGTGTTGGTGAGGCTGTGACTTGCCTCATAAAAAACCTGAAATGTAGCGGCAGCCTTTTCCTGAAACAGCCTCATGGTGACATTTGTTATTAAAGCAGCCGCTATCCCTGAAAACCTCTTCAAAAACTCCTTGTCCTGGTCGGTGAAAGCATTTTTTTCAAGCTTGTCAACCAGGATGAACCCCAGCAGATCTTTTTCCCCGGACATCACTGAAACTGCGAGCACCGAATTAACCGGCTGCTTAACTGAATAGTAAAAAAGTTCAGAACCATGGTAGAGCGACAAATCGCCGCTCATAAAGAGCTGTTTGGTTGTCCCAAGGCTACCAAAGACCCCTTCGTAGAGCTTTAGCTGAGCCCCTGAAATAACCGAAAAGCATTTTGACTGAAAAGTATTAAGTTTGAACACTTGATTGGCAGAATCGTAGGTAAAAACAGCAACCGTATGCGCTTTAAGCGCTCTGCTTACAAAGTACACAACATTGGACAACAGTTCATTAAGAGAGTTGCTGGGATGAATCTGCTCACTGTTTTGGATGATAAAACTGGACGTTGCGGTACCAGGACTTTCGGTGCCGGACTGCTGCTGTTTTTTCTGTTTTATCTCAATTTGCTGTTTTCTGCTTGTCTCTCTGATTTGCTGTGCTGCAGTTTTTCTTTCAAGAAAAAATGGCAGCAGTCCGGTGAAGGTCAATCCGGCCAGGACTATAATTCCAGAGAGAACATGAGCAGCATTGGTGAGCAGATCACCAGGGAAGAGCTGGTATGAGGCGACTCCATGAACAACAGCGTAAAACAGAACAACGGTACCCCATGCCCCTTTTTTTCCGAAAGCAGTTGCACTTGCAGCAAGAGTAAAAACAGTTACAAGATATAACGTATTTTGTAGCTGCCCAAACTCCTGCAATCGTCCAAAGAGCATGGTCCGTACCCCAAGAGATACCGACGTACTCACCAACACAAACCAATACACCCCGAAAGCAGCAATCGGCTTATAAAGAGCACTCAGTGCAAATAAAACAGTGACTATAAGCGGAATAGATACAACCGCTATGCTCAGAATAAAATTATCCGTGAGTATGGAGTCAAAATAGCCAAAAGCTGAGAGTGCTGTGAGCATCAGACAAGGCAGATAACAAAACAGCAATAGAGTTATTTTTATTTTCATCTGTTATAAGCACCCCATTATTGCACATCACTGAAAATGGAGCTATTTTTAGAGTGATAAATATAAACAGCCAACTACCTGTATGAAATTACGATTAGATGTCCTATAAAGCAAAAAAAAATATCGGTTTGAGACAAAACCTCTTGGCAGTGCTGGAAAGATGGCTTTCGAGGTCAATGGCGTTTAAATTTCTTGTTAATATACATAAAACCCCGGTGACCGATCTCCCCTCAGACTTTCATTGCGCAAACTCGGTACTCGTTGTTCTTCCTTTTGAGATGTTGGAAACAGCTCTGCAGATGGATAATCTGTTGATGCTTATTACCCATTACACAAAAAGTGGCGCAACAATCACCTTGCTGTGTGAGCAGTTGGTTTACCCCCTCGTAAGCGGTTTTAAGGATGTTGCAATACAACGCTATGACAGAGATGACCGGTCGATTTTCAATAAAAGCTGGAAAATGCTGTGCAGGAGCTATGCTAAAAAAACAGACATCTGCATTGTTCTTGAGAAAAATCCAGACTTCCCCGTTTTATATCTTGCGGCAAAAACATTTGCCCCTATAAAAGTAGGCTATGGGTCAGGGTCCCTTTGGCCTTATATTAACATCTCCATTAACAGCAGTGACCCGCAGAAGCGCATCTCAAGCCAAAACTGTTTTTTGGCTTCAACTCTGGGAGCCAAAAACAAAACAGTACGTTGGTCAACCTCAAAGTCAACCATTGAAGGTGCCAGACATCAGTTAAAGGAGCGTTCGATTCAGCTTTCGGGCCAACTGGTTGGACTGGACCTGTACTATTTTTCATCCCTATTTGAAAGAAGCTGGGTAGAAGAGCTTGTACGCCGTGTGCAGAAACTCTCCGACTACTCATTCTACTCTTTTGGCGCGCTAAATGAACAGATCGCTGTGCCGCAATGGATCAGTGAAACAGGCGTCGTTGTGGTAGCGCCTCTTACCGTACCGCGCACTGCTGCTCTGATAGCCACATCCCGGTTTATAATCACCGGAAAGTCGCCTGTTTTCGGCATGGGATCACTGCTGTCCACCGATATAATAGGCATCTTTGAACAGTCCCAACAGAGCCTTTACTGCAGTGATCTGGAGATGGTTAAAGCAGTCCCATATATCGAATCACCCGACGATAAAACAATAGATGCGGTAATTCTACAGCTAAATCAAGGTAAAGAGAAGAAACAAAAAGCGGTTCAAAATAAAAAAAAGCGGTAATGTCTTTATAAACAATTGACAATGCAGTAAATTACACTATGTGTCATGCCCCATGAGGCTAAACACACGACCCTGAAAATCATATAACCGGTGTCCTGAATATGTGGAAAAAAGCAGTAACATACCTTACCTACAAACTCAAAGAAATTGAGTTCAAGTATCACACATGGCGAAAAGCCAGTGATATACGGAAGGCGTACCACACCCGAGAACGAAAAAAGCTTGAAATCCCCAATCTGAGCGGCTATTTTCGCAAAGCGGCACGTGTGGGCAGTGGTGCTGTTATTGTTTTTGCTGTGGTTTTCGGTTTATATACATTTATTCCCATGATCCCTTTTTCACAAATAACCAACACTGTACGATCAAGTGCACATGATTTTTTCAGCAGTATCGAGCGTCAAAGAGCAACGGTCCCTTCCCAAACGGTAACTTCTGAAGCTCACAATACAACTCCTGATACCGCAGATGTTATGACCACAACCGCGTCTGTGCGAAATAGCGAGCCGGTGAAGCGAGACGCAGCTGTCGATACAGCAACAGAGTCCGCACCACTGATCGAGCGGTTTATTGCAGCACTTCCCCTCCATGGGCTGCGAGAGCATCTGCTCCTTGCAGATAAATCACAGCAGACGCTCTATCTGATTGCTAATAGTAGCAGTGGTTGGGACGTTGTGAGAACCTACCGTATGACCACCGGAGAAATTGAGGGACCCAAACAGGTAGAAAACGACAGAAAAACTCCCCAGGGATTATATTTCATTATAGGTCGCAAGGAGAGTAGTGAGCTTTCGGAGATATATGGTCCTTTGGCTTATGTTCTAAACTATCCAAACACCAAAGATCAAAAAGCGGGAAGAACCGGTAGTGGTATATGGATCCATGGCACTGAAAGAGGTAACAGTCCACCTGAACCAACACGGGGTTGTATCTCTCTTTCAAACTCTGATACTCAAGACCTAGGGTCTATTTTACAATGGGGCTACGGGGTCCCGGTTTTTATTGCCGATGGCGATAAAGATATACGTTTTGATGCACCGTTGATAAGGCAGTTAACAGAGAAACAGCAAAAACTGAAAAATGAGTTTAATGCCAAGGCGCGGTATTTTGAGGATATTGTAACAGCGTGGAGAGATGCATGGCAGTCCAAAGACATAGAGACATTTGCCACCTTCTACTCCACCGACATTTTTCGTTCCGGAAGATCAGACTGGTATGCATTCAGAGCAAACAAAGTACGTACTTTTGCTATGTACGACTGGATACAGATTACCGTTGACAATTTCATCCTTACAGAGTTATCACCAACAGAAGCTATTGTTAAGTTCTCCCAGACCTACCAGACCAATCTCAACCGTTTTGTAAATGGAAAAAGACTGGATTTTGTTAAGGATGGGGAGCGATGGCGAATAAGCAGGGAAAATACCTTCCCACAACAGGAGCTCTTTTTATGATGTTTTCCAGGAAAAAAGAGATTAAGGATCCTCAGGAGTTAGCAAATACTCTTGAAGACCACATTACTGAGATCCAAGATCTTCTAAGAAACGTCCGTAATGAAAAGGCGGACATGCACTCTCTTCTTGCTTCAACTGAGAATGAGCGTTTTGAGACCAAGAACAACCGTCACCAGATGGATGAGATGAAGAGTGGAATTGAGGAGATGGCTGCTCAGTATAACCAGCTCAAGGAGCGTATGGAGCATGCTCTGGGGATCTCTGCAAAACTGGATCAGTTCCAGAACTCTGCAGCCCAACTCGATAGCAGAATCGTTGCAATGGAACAGGTTGTAGAGCGTATCACCGGTCAGGAGGACTATATCGGATCAATTGGTGCCAAAATGGATTCGGTAATAAAAAGGCTTGAATCCTCTGAGGGCAACTTGCTCAAGGATGGTTTCGGTTCGCTTGAGAAGATTGAGCAGCGCCAGAAGAGCGTGGCCGGCACTATGGAGAAGCTGGAAAAGAGGCTTGAATCATGCTCAGCGGAGTTTGCCGGAACGCAGGAAAAGTTATCCCAGGTGAAGCAGAGTACCGCCACTGTCGAGAATAAACTTCAGGATATGGAAAACGACATGACCAATTTCAGGGTCATGAAGGAGAAGATCGACAGTCTTAACAGTCTCTCCGAGTACGTCAAAACAAAGATCGCATCACTGGAAAAACAGCACCTTGTGGTTGAACGGGCCAATGAGGAGGCCGGGCGGCTGAATGCTCTGACATGGAATATCGATTCCAAGCTCAAGCAGCTCCAGAGCAGGCTCTCTTCAATGGAGAAGACCGAGAAGAACATAAACCGCATCGATTCAATGCTTCAACAATCACAGGATTCCATTGATGAGATCAGGCGATTTGAACAGTTTATGGAGCAGATGAATCATAAAATCGAAGACATACACGCCCTTGACACCACCTTCAGCAACAAACTTGATTCCTTTCAGCGGCACAGCAAGAAGATAAATGAAGCACATGAAAAGATGCACGATATTCAGACCATTGCCAAAAATACCGAAGCGGTTCTCAACACACTCAACAAACACAAGCAGATGGTTGAAAACAGCAGAACACAGGTGATGGAGTATGAAAAATATCTTGACAAAATCAACGCCAAAATAGAAGAAGTCAGCAAGGAGTGGCAGGCAATCGATGCCATGGATCAACGAATAGCTTCCACAGATTCACAAATCAATGAACTGGACTCAAGGCTTGACACCATAATCCAGAACGAAAAGGACATTGAAAGCTTTGAATCCAAACTCGTTGATATAAAGGCATTGATCGATGACACCTGTCAGAAAGAGGAGATGCTCCATAACCATCGGCAGGAGATCGACAGTACCAATGAACGTATCGACCTGTTTCTGGGGAATGTGGAGATTGTGGAACAGAAAATGCAGGACCTTAAACAGCATGAAACTGATATAGAATCAGTTACCCAGATGATTGAAGAGCTGAAGCTTCTCTCGGACACAGCAAAAGAGCGGGTAAAGCACACTGAAGAGAAAATACTTGTCATAGAGGAGGTCCATAAAAAGATTGAGGACCTTGGAGTGATGGTTTCTGAAGTGGATGAACGGATCAACACCCAACTTGAGCGCAAATCGATGGTTGAAAAAACCGAAAAGAGGCTCGATCAGCTCAACTATCTCCTTGGTGATATAAATATGAAAATACAAAGTCTTGGTAAAGAACAGCTCAAGGTCGAGGAGGTGATGGGAAAACTGTCAGCGATTTCGGTACAGTCCCTTGAGGCTAAGAATATGATGCATCGTCTTACAGAAGAGAAACAGGCACTTCTTCAGGAAGAGAATCATATCAGGAGCATGCGCAAAGAGCTTCAAGAGCTGGTGGGCAATGCCAACAACAGGCTTACGGTTTTTCAGAGTGAAGTTGATGATATCAACAATCAGGTATCTACCAACCGAACTCAGTTCACCGACATATTACAGCAGAGTGACAATCAGATCAACGCCATCCAAAAACATTACCAGGTTATCAACAAGGCTGAAGGTGAGTTGGCAAAGGCGGAGCTGATGCTTGAGAACCTAAGAAACGAGATGGACCATATCAACAGAAGGACCTCAAAGATAGAGGCAATTGATGCACGAATCACCAATGTTGATACGGCGGTTTCCGATATGGAGATCAGAATAGAGGATATCGACAAAGGAAGAGAGTTGATCAATGCAACACAGAAGAAGGTTGACAGTCTCACCACTATAATCGAGACCGCTTCTGCTCAGATTGACGCAATCAACAGCAAGGCTATGGACATCGGTAAAGTAGGGACCTATGTTGAGGATATGAACAAAACGATGTCTGATGTGGAAACAAGAATGAAAGAACTGGCCAGCGAAAAACGGATCATTAAAGAAGCAGAGAACCGTATTAAGGGGTTGAACATCCTTATGGAAGATATCAAAGCTGCAATGACCAATTTGACGTCTGAGGAGCAGCGAATTCTGGCAGCAGTGGAGAAGACTTCGGAGCTGCGGTTTCTGCTTGGTGAGGTGGAATCAAAACTCAACATGTTCAGACATCAAAAAGAGCAGCTCATGGATTGATCAAACGATCGTTCATCCGTGTGAAGCAAATGTACTGACAGATATTTTTCCCAACAGGGTACCACGGCGCAACTTTCCTGTCAGTGCAAGCCCAACAACTGCTTTACTCAGTGATAATCATTGCCCGCAGATTATCTGTTGTGCCAGTACTGACAGGTAAACAGTTATTTTACAGTAGTGATTTTAGAAAACGGCAAATAGCATTATGGATACAACTCTTTTTCTCCCCTCGGCTTCGATAGACCAAACGTGTGGTCTTTTCCTGGAAAAAATCCTGGAAGCAAACCCCCGTGTACATACAGAGTTGGTGGAAAAAGCGTTTCGTTTTTCATGGAATGCACACAAATTTCAAATGAGAAAGTCGGGCGAACCCTTTCTGGCCCATCCGGCAGCAGTAGCACTTATTCTTGCCGAACAGCATCTTGATGAGGTTACCATAGCCGCAGGTCTGCTTCACGATGTTCTTGAAGACACCACCATATCCAGAGATGACCTTGTAGCCCAGTTCGGTGAACCAATAACGGTTCTTGTCGATGGGGTTACAAAGATTAAAACGTTCCATATGAAGTCCCGCCAGGAGCGTCAGGCTGAAACGTACCGAAAGATGTTGCTCTCCATGGCAAAAGATCTACGGGTGATAATAATTAAGTTTGCAGACCGGCTGCATAATCTTCGAACACTCAAATACCTTGAACCAGACAGAATTCGGGCAATCGCTACGGAAACCCTTGACATATACGCTCCCCTTGCTCACCGGCTTGGAATGGCAAAAATCAAATGGGAACTGGAAGATCTAGCGTTTAAGCACCTGTACCCTGAAGAGTACAAGGACATTGTTGCTCAGGTGGTGGCAAACCGCATGGAGCGGGAAAATATTATCGACAGCTTCACCATGCCACTGCGAAAAAAAATGGATGAGGAGCAGGTTAAAGCTACAATTGTAGGCCGGCCCAAACATTTTTACAGTATCTATCGCAAGATGGTCCAAAGAAACAAACCGCTTGGGGAGATCTATGACCTTTTGGCCCTGCGGGTTATCACCGATTCAGTGCGGGACTGTTACCACGTGCTGGGTGTAATTCACTCGCTCTGGAAGCCGATCCAGGACCGTTTCAAGGATTACATCAGCACCCCCAAGAACAATGGGTATCAGTCGATCCACACGACCGTCTTTGGAGAACAGGGTAACATAATAGAGATTCAGATCCGTACCTGGGAGATGAACCAGACGGCCGAAGACGGGATAGCTGCACACTGGTTGTATAAAAGCAGTAAAACTGAAATGAGCAGTGACGACCGGGCGCTGACGTGGTTGAAGAATCTGATCGAGTGGCAGAAGGATCTTACCGACTCCACCGAATTTTATGAGTTTTTCAAAATAGATCTTTTCCATGCTGAAATTTTCATATTTACTCCCAGGGGTGATCTGATATCACTTCCCAAGGGTGCCACGGTTCTTGACTTTGCATTTGCAGTGCACACCCAACTGGGGGTACACTGTATAGGGGCCAAGATTGATGGTAAAATTGAACCCATAAACAAGACACTTAAAAGCGGCCAGACGGTAGAGATTCTCCATCTAAAATCCAAAGCACCCTCTATCAACTGGCTCAGGGAAGTAAAAACTGCCAAAGCCAGAAGTGCTATCAGGCGCTGGCTTAAAACTACCGGTAAACATGAGAGTATTGATCTGGGCAAGAAAATAATCCAGACCTCCTATAAGAAGCTCCACTCCTCAACCCCTTTTAAAGATCACATCCCCGGACTACTGCAGTTTCTGGGATTGAATAATCTTGAACGATTATATGAACTTGTCGGCAACGGTGAGATGCCGGTAAGCAGGGTGATGCAGTTTTTTCAGGCACGTAAGGTTAAAAAGTCGGGTCCCTCCACCATGGTTTCACGCCTTATGGGTACCTTTTCAGGAAGAGATCAGGGTATAATTGTTGGGGGCACCGACAATCTGATGATCCGCTTTGCCAGGTGTTGCAATCCGATTCCGGGGGATCAGATAATTGGATTTATCACCCGTGGCAGGGGGATTTCTGTTCACCGTCAGGACTGTCCCAATGTGGGATACTTCTCCAGCGACAGTGAGCGTAAGATTGATGTGCAGTGGGACCAGGGGAATCAGAAGAAATATCTTGTAAATCTTGAGATTACCGGCTCTGACCGGGCAGGCCTTCTCAACGACATCAGTCAGGTATACAGTGAATTCGGTGCAAATATAACCGAAGGGGTTATAAAAACTCTTAATCAACAGGCCAAAATCTACTTTAAGATCGAGATTAGAAATCTTAACCAGCTGAAACAGATTTTCAGGCGTATACAAAAAATTAAAGGTATCGAAAATGTCCGTCGCGTAAAAGATTATATTAAGTACCCTCAGAGTGAGCCAGAGTGAAACGGGACCATGCAACAGCGCCCAAGCTGATGAGTGATGGGTGCGCATGAACAGAGCGTAATGAAGACCTCACTTCCCTGTGCGGGGATGGCGAAGAGTCACTCTGGCTGTATAAAGAAGGAGTAAACAGATGTATTTTCTCAACACCCCGTTGTTGCTGCTGTTAAGCGGTTCCGTTTTCGGCATCATCACCGCTTCATTGATCATTGTTTCCAAACGCAACAGAGCGATGCGTCTGTATACCCCATCCAGCATTACCAGTTTTGTATTCAAAGGAAATCTGAGCCAGACCAGCCTTCTTGACACCATGCAATTTCTTGAAATCGGCAGACGTGAAGGGGTCCTTCATATATACTGTGGCCGCAGGAAAGGTTTTATCACCTTTTACAACGGCAAACCAATTGACGCATCATACAGAGATTCATCTCCCAGAGAGGCCATATTCCAAATGCTTGACCTCCAACAGGGAGATTTCTATTTTGAACCTAAAGATATCACTCAACCTAAATTAATCTCTGATTCACTTCTGGATATCGCATTCGCGTGGGATGAGTATAAGAATGGAGCGAACCAACAATGATGGGTAAGCTGAAGATTTTTTCGGGAAACGCAAATATTCCTCTGGCTAAAGCTATTTGTAAACACGCCAACATAGAGCTTGGCGGCTGTGAAATAGTACGGTTCAGCAATGAAAACCTTAAAGTAAAGATATGTGAAACTGTTCGGGGGCATGATGTTTTCATTATTCAACCCTCCTGTGTACCGGTTAATGAGGGTATAATGGAGCTTTTGATAATGATTGATGCAATAAAGCATGCAAGTGCCGCACGCATAACTGCTGTTGTGCCCTACTTTCCCTACGTTCGCTCAGACAAAAAAGATGAACCAAGGATATCAATTACAGCGAGGCTTATGGCAGATCTGCTTGAAACTGCAGGTGCAGACCGGGTCATGACCATGAATCTACACTCCCCCCAGATACAGGGTTTTTTCAGAATACCAATGGATCACCTGCTCTCCGGCAGGTTGCTGTGTGACTATTTTAAAAAGTGCAGTACTGAAAATTGTGTAGTAGTCGCACCGGATGCCGGAAGCGCAAAACGTGCAGGTACCTACGCCATAAGCTTGGGACTGCCCCTGGCGATACTTGACAAAAGACGCAGCGACGACTCCGAAAACCCCGAAATATGCAACGTTATCGGTGATGTCAAGGGGAAAAGGGCGATCATATTTGACGACGAAATCGCTTCGGGCGGCTCGATTATCGAAGTGATAAGAGCCCTGGAACACCTGGGGGTAACTGAGATTCAGGCTTGCTGTGTTCATGCGGTATTATCAGGAAATGCTGTTGAAAAACTCAAAAACTCCTCTTTGTCAAAACTGGTCACCACAGATACTATCTATATTCCCGAAGAGAAAAAGTTCCCGCAGCTTGAAATTATATCCGTAGCGGAAATGTTTGCAAAAGCTATCAAGTTCACCAATCAGGCACAGTCTATCAGCGGTCTTTATGACGGGTATTGATATTATTGCCGGAGCAAACGAAGAGGGCTCACGGCTCGACAGATTCTTGAGAAAAAGACTTCCGCTGCTTGGACTTTCTGATATTTACGCTCTGATCAGAAAGGGGAAAGTTCGTGTCAATGGAAAGAGGGGCAAAGCAGAATACCGGCTTAAAATGGGTGATATCCTTCTGATTAAAGTTAACCCCTCCGAGTTAGCTCCGGACAACAAACCAGACCACTCTCTTGGAGAATTAACCAAAACATCATTCTTCAAGCACAACTTCAATGTCATTTATGAAGATGAGGCGATTCTTGCCTGCAATAAACCCGCCGGACTTGTTGTGCACCCTGGAAGCGGCCACGTTAAAAATGACACCCTTATCGATCTGGCTACCGCCTATCTTTTATCAAAACAGGATAAGGGCAATGCCGATGAGCCTCCAGTATTGATGCATCGTCTTGACAAAGACACCTCCGGGGTTATCCTGCTTGCCAAAAATAAAGGTGTGGTCAGAAAACTGCACCGTGACATGCAAAATGAGCTGTTCTTTAAACAGTACGTGGCGATCTGTCATAATCGCCCGCCGGAATATGTTGGTACCATAGCGACTGGTTTAAAAAGAGATGACCGCAGCAACTCCGGGATGAAAATGCGGGTCGCAAAGAGTGGTCCAATGGCAAAAAGCAGCTATAAGATAGTTGAGTACCATAACGACATCTCTCAACTGGAGATAGTGTTACATACCGGAAAAACGCACCAGATCAGAGTCCAGATGGCACATCTGTCCTCACCGGTAGTTGGTGACACCCGATATGGCAGCCCCGACCTTGACCAGGCCCTTTTTTCCTGTGCCCAAATACCTCGGCGGCTATATCTTCACGCTTGTAAATTGTCATTCCCCCATCCGGTGAGTTCAAGAAAAATAACACTCAAAGCAGATACCCCTGCTGAATTCAGAGCAGTACACCGCCCTCCATCCGCCGCACACCAGCACAGAAATCCTGCCGTCCGATAGCCTCAGAGCCCTCTTTAATGGTACACCTACTCAACCAGACACCTCTTCTTTGTCTGGCCTGCAAAAATCCCCCTGGTGAAAACCCGGGCTATAGTTGTTAAGGGAAATTGTAAAGATCAGGTATTTGCATCCTGCACAGTTACTGGCCACACCAAATCACGGGCGGGCCTCCTGGAAGTGATCATTGAAACAAAAATGTGGAAACTCAAGATTCAAACCTTTATATTAACAGGTAATGGACAGATCACCCTTAGATTCCACACCGCCAGAATCACCTGAATCACCCCTGGAGGGGGAGTTGCGGATTCAGGATATGCTGGGTTCTATAAAGAGAACGTTCCTTGCAGTTGATTCTGTTGTTGGTAGATATCGCATAATAGAGGAAATTGACCGGGGTGGCATGGCTGTAGTGTATAAGGCCATGCAACTTGACCTAAAGCGTGAAGTTGCCTTGAAGGTTATGCCGGCCAATCTTACGATTAACGACAAATTCGTTGAGCGGTTCATGGCTGAGGCCCACGCTGTTGCCAAACTGAACAATTCCAACATTGTACAAATTTATGAAGTGGCAGTTGAGAACAATGTCTACTATCTCGCAATGGAGTACATCCCCGGCGACAACCTTTTTTATCATTTGTACTTTCGGAAGCCTAAACTTGCCGACGTTCTGGAGATTGTCTCACAGCTTGCAGAGGCCCTGAGCTATGCCCATGCGCAGAAGATCATCCACCGTGATCTAAAACTCAACAATGTGATCATGAGAGACCGGTTATGTCCGGTTCTGATCGACTTTGGTCTTGCCAAAGCGTTGGAGGAGGAGACGGACACCGGTGGCATAACACGAACCGGAGAGATCGTTGGTTCCCCTGCCTATATGGCGCCTGAACGCCTTCTTGGGGAAGCAGTGGATCACCGAAGCGACATCTGCTCTCTTGGCATAATGCTCTACGAGATGCTTACCTTCAAGAACCCCTACCTTGACCAGAGAAATATTCATCAGACCGCAAACAATGTTATCGAAAGCAACCCCATTGCTCCGCGAAAACTGGTTCCATGGCTTCCTGCTGAGATAGAAGCGATTACTCTTAAGGCAATGGCAAAAGAGGCCACCAACCGTTACCAGAGCATGGATGAGTTCAGGGCGGATATACAACGTTATCAACGGGGGGAACGGGTTTTGGCGCAACCGCCCTCATTTATTGCCAACACCAAACGATTTGTACAGAAGAGATGGGCACTTCTGGTGATCAGCCTCATACTGTTTCTCTTCACTGGTGCAGTAACAACCAACTCCTATCTTCAGAGCAAAAAGGTGATCTCCCATCTTCAATTGGTCTACACCGACAGTTTTGATTCACCCGAATCCCACCGGGAGTGGACCATAGTTGATGCAAGTCCTAACCCTGCAGTGCTGATTGACAAAGATGGTTTAATAGCAGATAGTGAAGGGTTGTCGTATGCTTTTCTCAATAAAGCGTTTAATCGCGACATACTTATTACTGTCACCATAGCTGGGGTTAACAATAATCTGCACAATGCAGGACTATTTCTTTTTGGCAGCCATCCAGAAGAGGCCTACACTATTCACCTTAACAGAAACGGTACCGGTGAGTGTGGAATAACCTATCCGGGAGGTTCATTTTTATTCACTACCAAAGATGCCGGAACGATAAATTTGATAGATGTAAACCGGATAACTATTGAGCGAGTTGAAAATTCCCTTACACTCACCATTAACGACCAGTTGATTTCACGGATATATGACTTTTTGCCTCCCATAGGCCCGAGCCATGAGCAGGTCGGTGTTTTTGTCAATGGTGGTGTTGCTCGTTTCAGTGATTTAAAAATCTATCGCCGTGCCATACCTCTGGTGCCAAGCCCCTCAATTGTTGCCGATCGTTTCCGGGAGAGAGGCGCCTTCGAATCGGCAATTGACGAATACAAGGGGTTGATGATCGGAATGACCAATGCCAGGGCTGTTGAGGAGATATTGATCAAGATCGCTGACTGCAAACTCAGACTGGGCGATTACCAAGGTGCTCTCAATACTATCAAAAAAAACGATAGCAGACAAACCGGCATACTCAAGGCCAAGAGTCTTTTACTGATGGCTGAATCCAACCGCAGATTAAAGAATGGATCTACAACCGACAGTCTCCTACGATTAATCGCAGGAGATTATCAGTCCAGCCCCGTGGCCTTCTCTGCTGCAGCATCAGTTCTTAACCACTGGAACAACAGTGCAATGGGTGGTAGTGTCGAGGAAACAGAGCTTTTCCTGAAACGCAACACCCTTCTCTATCCTCACTATACCAATCTGTTTGGGAAACTGCACCTGAAGATATTAGAGTACTATTGCAATGGCGGAAGGCTTGATGCAGCAACACAGACAATGCGCGAGATTGCCTCCTTCTACCCGTTTGAACACGAGATCATCACTCGTGCCCGGTCTCTTATGGGCAGGGCCTATCTTAACAGGGGCAGATTGCACAGAGCAGCGGAGATGTTTAATCAGTGTACCCACACCAATAACAGAACAATTGGCGTATGGGAGGCGTGGCATAGCCTGGCTGAAATCTATGAGTATGATTTTTCAAGCGATAATGCACTATCCATATACCAAAAGATTGTAGAGCAGAGCCCCAAGAGTTCTCCTTTACCCTGGATGGCGGCGATAAAAGTAGCAGACCTGACTTCTAGTGATCTTGTGGGTTTAGACGAGCACCCCTACCTGCAGAAGGTGATTGAATCACCTCATCCCTACCCCCTCCCCCGCCTGATTGCTCACTATCTTACCGGACAAACAGATGTTGCAGTTTTTCAGCAGCAGTGGAACAGGCTCTATCCTGGAGATCAGGAGTACCTCTACTTTAAGGCTTTGAAGGCACGCCAAGAGGGGAAACGATCAGTTGCCAGGGCACACCTCCAGGAGTTACTGCAGAACACGCCTACCCACTCCTGGTCAAATTTCCGGGCAGCGCGAATTCTGAACAACTTTGAACGGTGGTAAATTCAGACATTTGCGGGTATATGATGTTTCGTTTGCCTCAGAATAGAGTGTTCAAGCGGGGGAGGTCACGGGCTTAAAGGAGTGCAGTTGTGGGAGCTACCGTCTCCATGGAGTCCCTCTTGGCTACTCTGCCTCCGCTGTTTATCCGGAATTGTGTGATTACGCTCTAAAAATTGACGATATTATTCACAAATACGAGCAGAAAAAACAGCAGGGCAAAAGCAGCCACTACTCTTACTACAGAGATAATTTTAAGGGCAGTTTCACTGCTCTTTTTTTCTTTGATGGGTGTGTTGTTGTTGTTTATACCATGGGGTGTTATCTCTCTGTCTCTTTTAGCGGGTTGTCCTGCAGAGAGTATTTCCCTGAGTCCTTTTTCGAAATCGTCCTCTTTTTTATCACTCATAGCTACTCCTTACCCACATTGTGAGGTTATCTTACATCTTTGCCAGCAATTTCTTGACCATCAAAAACTATTAGGTTATTTTACCATGTCTAACTCTAATAGTATAAACTTTAAAAAACTGACTAACAACAGGAATGCAGGATTATAAAGGTTCAATAGAAAAATACGTTGATCTCCATATTCATACTACTTTTTCTGACGGAAACAGCACCGTAGAAGAGGTCATGGGTTTTGCCGCAGAGAAAAGACTTGCTGCGGTATCCATAACAGACCACGACTGCACCGATGCCTATCCGCTTGCGACAAAGTTAGGTGCGTCTATGGGAATTGAAGTAATACCGGGTGTGGAGCTCTCAAGTGACATTCAGGGTACCGATATTCACATCTTAGGGTATTATATTGATGTCGATAACCCGGTGTTTAAACAGAAGCTTTGTGAAATGAAGCACATCCGCTATCTGCGTGCAGAGAAGATCGTCTCTAACCTCAACAAGCAGGGAATCGATCTTCGGTTTGATACTGTTTTAAGCATTGCAGGAGAAGGTGCTATAGGCAGGCCCCATATAGCAGCCGCACTGCTAAAAGAGGAGCTGGTCTACTCTTTTAAGGAAGCTTTCGACAAGTTCATCGGTTACGGTTCTCCCGCTTATGTAGAGAAGATGAAGATGCAGCCCAAAGAGGTTTTTTCCCTAATAAAGCAGGCCGGTGGAATTCCGGTGCTTGCTCATCCTGGTGTTACCGGTGTTGATCAAAGAATTCCTGAATTTATCCGTGACGGCCTTATGGGTATAGAGGTTTACCATACCGAGCACTCCGGTTCGATACAACGTCATTACCTGAGATTTTGTACAAAACATAACCTTGCTTTCACGGGAGGTTCTGATTTTCACAGCTTTAATCATAACCGATCAGAAGTCGGGTCTCTGCAGATCCCAATGAGTACCATCACGAGTCTGAAAAACAAGCTTCCCCCAAAATAGTGAACTAGATTGGAAACAGCCATGAACATCATTCCTGTCATTTTGGCCGGTGGTATAGGAGAGCGGTTCTGGCCATTGAGCAGATCCAGCATGCCCAAACAGCTTCACTCTTTGATCAGCGATAAAACGATGATTGAAGAGACACTTAACCGGGTGTCACCGCTATGTCCTGAAGATAAAAAACCCCTCATTGTCACCAGTGAACATATAGCTCAAAAAATCAGAGAAATTCTCAGCACAACCATTGATTTTGAGCTCTTTGGTGAACCAGAGGGGAAAAACACCGCTCCGGCGATTGCTCTTGCCGCTGCCTGGATTGAAAAACAGTTTGGAGACAGTGTAATGGTGATTGTTTCAGCCGATCACGCGATCACCCCCAAGGACCGATTTATCTCAACGGTCCGTTATGCGGCAACAGTGGCAAGTGAGACTGATCAGCTTATTGTCTTTGGCATAAAGCCAACCCGCGCGGAGACCGGCTATGGCTACATCCAGCCGGACAAACAACGTAATTGCGATGCAGCACGCCCTCTTTTCAAAGTGAAACGGTTTGTAGAGAAACCCACAATATCAAAAGCCAACGAATTTTTCAACTCCGGGGATTACTACTGGAACAGCGGGATGTTTGTGTGGCGTTCATCGGTAATTCTCTCCCAACTAAAACAATACATGCCTCAGCTCTACAAGCAAACCCAAACTCTTGCAGCGCATAACTTTACAGAATCAGCGATTCGATCATTTTACTCAGCCTGCAGCAAAGAGTCCATCGATTGTGGCGTTCTTGAACACTCAGAGTCAGTCTCCTTTATTGCAGGCGATTTCAATTGGGATGACATTGGCTCATGGGAGTCACTTACCCGTCTTGAGGGTGAAAATGGCAGCCATACAACGGTTGCAGGCCCGGCAGTATACGAAAAAGAGTGCAGCGATTCATTGATAGTGAATAAATCGGGACTGTCGGTAGCTGCAATAGGTTTAAAGGGTGTAGCAGTTGTAGCGGTGGATGATGCATTACTGGTAATTGAGCGATCAAAGCTTCCCGATCTTAAAAAATACCTCCAGGAGATAAAAAGTAGTGGCAGGTTGCCTGAAGATCTGTTTTAAAGGGATCTATTCCTCACACTTAGACAAAGTTGGCAAATATGAACATGCCATTTTCAGTTGCATTCAGCGCCGGTGACCCTTCGGGCGATCAGCATGCAGCACTGATTCTCTCACAACTCTCTAAGTTATACCCCAAGCTAAGGACCTGGGGTATTGGCGGGCCGGCAATGGTTATGGAGGGGTTTGAGCCGATTCTTCCCTTTTCCTCATTCAACAGGATGGGGTTTGCTGAAGTGGCATTACATATGCCTTTTTTCCTGAGGGCAAAAAGTTATTTTGTTGAGCAACTCAGAAGAACCCCACCGGATGTACTGGTCTGCGTGGATTATCCCGGTTTCAATATGGTTTTGCTCAAAGAAGCGCACAAGCTCAAGATTCCGGTAGTGTGGTATATAGCCCCGATGGTGTGGGCATGGAAAAAAAAACGGGCCAAAGTCCTTAGTAATCTTGCATCACACATTGCTGTTATTTTCCCCTTTGAGGTCCCCTGTTTTAATCGGTACACCTCAGCGGTAACATTTGTTGGCAACCCCACATTAGAGAAACTGAAATCAGAAGGGCTGCTGCAGAGCCACCCCCGAAAAGCACCTTCAAAAGATAAGCCGTTGCGTCTTGCACTCCTCCCCGGGAGCAGGATCCAGGAGATCAAGAAGATGCTCAGGCCGATGCTTGATGCGGCGAACATTGTTAAAGAGAGCTACCCGAATCTGGAAATTACGGTTTCACGGTTTAACGGATTTAACAGCTCAATCTTTAAAACAAGCAAGTTCAAAGGTTCTATCAGGGTGTTCCCTGGCCCACTCAGGGAGCTGCTTAACGATTCTGATTTAGCACTGGTGACCAGCGGCACAGCCTCACTTGAGACATCACTGCTTGGTGTACCGCACGTTATCGCCTACCGCACCTCAGCAATCAATTATGCCATATTCAAAAAGCTGGTAAAAATTCCACATATTGGATTACCCAACATAATTGCAGGCAAGCGCCTTATCCCTGAGTGTATTCAGTCGCAGGCCAGCCCGGAGAAGATGGCATCAGAACTCAAAAAAATGATCGAAAACAGACAACACTACGAAGATACCGCTAAAAAGCTTTTTGATCTGCGAACCATATTGGATAAAAGTAACCCATCCACCGCTTTAGCCCAGACCATTGATACATTCAGAAAAAACCGATAACCACATATATGAATAACTCTCCCCATCAGACCTTGTATATTATATACTATACAGTCATTTGTTTTCATCCCTGAAAGATAATCAAACGGGAACTCTTTTTGAAAAAAATCAGCTATTCAGGGCAGATAAAAATGGTAAAAACAGCGCATACACTCTTTTTTCTTCTCGTTTTGGTTGTCGCTTCCCAACCGGAACAGATGTTCAGAGTGAACACATTTGTGCCCAACCACAAAGAGCCTCTCCCCCCAGACCCTATCATTAAAGGGGCGTATTCCGAGCCCCTACTACCGCTCTTCGATGTGCCAGAAAGCCTCAAACCCGGTGAGATAATAAAGAGGGTGAAAAGCGAGGAGGGGTATACTCTGTATCTGGGCCATATCGACACCACTGCCTTTCACTTTTTTCCGCAATACTATTATTATGATATCCCCTCCTGGAGCAGCCTCAAAAGCATAACCGCCTATCGTTTCTACCGTTCAGTTACTGATAATTACAATCTGGATGAAGAGGTTGTATACTTCGACAATGAGAGAATTTACGCAAGCCAGCATGAGCAGCTTTTTTTCCTTAGTGAAAACGCATGGCATGCGCTGGCAGGGAGTAATAAAAATCCCACCGGAAGTTTGTATATTACATCCACCCCCCCGGGAGCAGATGTATTCCTCTTTGGGCAGGAAACCGGCTTTCAAACACCCTGCACTATCAGGGGACTTATTTCCGGGGACTATGAGATAGAACTGTTTTTGGAGAAGCACCGTTTCAACAGAAGAAGAGTGCCTGTAGCGATGGACAGGATGGTGAGTATCTCCTTTGAACTTCTGTCTGATTTTGAAGCTGTCCACATTGTGGGTGAATCAACTATGGGCAGGCTGATACTTCCCTACCCACCAATTAATCAGCCATTTTTCATTAACGACTCTGCCATAAGCGCCAACCAAGCGACTCTGCCCGAAGGCAAACATCACCTTAAATGGAATGGCGTCAATCGTTACAGAAGTTTGGATACCACGGTGTATATCCACAGGGGCAAACTCCACTACTTCAACCTCCCCTATGAGCGACTGTACGGCAGACTTAATATCAGTACACAACCATCGGGAGTTATGGTCTGCATTGAAGACCACCGCTGCCAGACAGGTCCGTCGACATTTACACTTGCCAGCGGTTTTTATACCCTTGGAGCCACTAAAAGAGGATACGGAACAGAGACAAGAAAAGTCATGGTCAGTCCGGATGTAATCAGCCAGATTCAGATTGTTCTGGAACCGGACCTTGACCGAGACGGTGATGGTTTTCCTGACTCGGTTGACCGATGCCCTGATGTGTGGGGGCTCTTCAACGGATGTCCGAGGATGCATATTGGAGATGCTTTTTATATCAAGGCTGATGAGGTGAGAGAGTTTGTAAGAAGCGACCCGTTCTCTTTTGGCTTTTCTGCAATTGGAATTGTCAGCCGTTCTGCAAGTAGGAGATCGTTTTCAGAGATCCTTTCTGATTTTTCTGGTGAGAGAATCGGTGCAGTGAACAATTACAAGGGTTTTACAGCACTTAATATGTTTCACCTCTCCTGGCGGGGGATGCTTGCTCAGATTGAGCTGGGTCAGTGGTCAACGGGACTTCGATACAGGCGAAGCGACACACTCACTCTTCGAACTGAAAATGAAACCTATATAGCATATTATGATTCTCTTGCTAATTTTGAGCCTGTCATATATTTGCCCAGTACAGCTGTCTCATTTGGTTTAAGATACCAACTGGAAAGGTTTTCGGTCTCCTACTCACTTGGTTACCAATGGGAGGATATCATTTTTGACCAGTTAATGGCGTTGTCGGACAACTCTATTCACCGAATAACATTTGATAATGACTGGTGGTTTCATCAATTGCAACTCAGATACAACTTCGCCTCTACTCACCATATCACCCCATCTGCTTATTTCAGAATAAAGTTTCCCTTCGGAGCGGTTAAGAAGACCCGTTGGAATAGTGTCCATACAGGCTTACAGTTGGATTTCACGGATATTTTCAGGAGAAAAGAGCATGGTGAAGAGTGAGAGGGTTAAGGTCCAGCTAGTGGCGGTTTTTTTAAAACTGCTCTCTGTTGTAGTGCTACTTGCTGCTTTTACAGGATGCGCAGGTGGATTTGGCACCGACTCAAACAACTACGACGATCTCAAAGAGACCATTTTCGGTCCCGATTCACTGTAATTGCTGGGAAGAGATCCTTTCAACAGTTCCTTTCTTCGGTTGCATTATCTATTTTTGCAGATCATTTATGGAGATAATTTCACATTGAAAAAGACAACAAACTACCTTATCGAAAAAAAACGTAAGCAGGAACCTATCGCTATGCTTACCGCTTACGATTTTCCGACAGCTGTCCTGGAAGAGGAGGCAGGCGTCGACTGTATCCTGGTGGGCGACAGTGTGGGAACCAATATACTTGGTTACGAGAGTGAACGGGATGTCACCCTCGCTGACATTTCTCATCACCTCAAAGCCGTTGCACGCGGGGTAAAAAGCGCACTCCTCATAGCAGATCTTCCTTTTGGTACCGCGGACACGTATGAAAAAGCTCTTGAGAGTTCAGACAAGCTTCTGTCAAGTGGTGCAGATTGTGTGAAAATTGAGGGATGGGGAGAGAAAAGAGTGATCATAAATGCCCTTGCTGATAAAGGGGTAACAATATGCGCCCATATCGGCTACAATCCACAGATTCACGATGGTAAACCACGCACCTTTGGCAAAACTGCTTGCCAGGCAGTTACCCTGATCAAAAGCGCTGTTGAACTGGAGAAGGCAGGGGCTTCACTGATTGTACTGGAGAAGATCCCTTGTGAGATAGCGCAACTGATCTCTAAAACAGTCCGTATTCCGACCATCGGCATCGGCAGCGGCCCCTTCTGTGACGGACAGGTACTTGTAATCGCGGACCTTCTGGGTATGACACCAAAAGTGTTCAAACACGCCAAGGCGTACGCCCAGCTTCGACGAGAATACATTAAGAGTGTTGAAAGTTACATTGAAGAGGTGGGAAAGAGGGTGTTTCCAGGAGCTGAAAACTGTTCTCATGTTGGTGCTGATGATCTGGAAGAGATTGAGAATTTGCTCAAGCGTGAGAGTTGATGTCAATCCAAAGGATGGGTCAGGTGTCTTCTTATAAAAGAAACCATACTGTACTGTAAGGCTCCCCTAAGCAGGTGGTGCTGTTCCATCACGGGAAAGTTGAGTTAGGATACAATAGCTTACTGCGAGAAATCAAGTTGATACACTTGCCAATCGGGGTAGCTGAAAACAACTGTTTTGTATACAATCGTTACCATACCTCATACCACTTACACGACAGATCATGCATTAAGCAATAAAAAGCGGGTAGTGTATCTTTATTTCTGTAAAATTATGGCTAACCTAATCCCTGACCAAACGAACAGAAAACCCCATTTGCTTACCTATATAAGTGCTGTTGAGATAATCCTGCTGCCTGTTGAGGCTATAATACAACGCCTCTGAATTTGCGTTCACCGTAGTTGTCCACCAGTGGCCGGTAATTCCAACATTATCGAAACTCCCATCGATGCGACGATAACCACCAGGAAAGCCTGTGAACCCACTCTCATTTGTTCCATTTCCAAACTCCACGTACCCCTCCTCTGCCTTCATTTTTTTACCGTCCATATACATTCCACCAAGATGATCAGACAATACTCTCCAGTCTTCATCCGCAGGCACTCTCCAGCCATCAGGAGCTACGCTTTTGGGATTGTCAGGGTTCACTACCCACCAGTTGTAAAGTGGGCCATATCCACGAGTAGAGTCGTTTTGATACCAGCAGTAAGCCGGTATGGCAAGTCCTCCCCAGTGATCATTAGGAAAAGACGGTCCCGCTATCTCGGTCCCATCGGTATACCTGGTTGTACGGAGATTTTCCACTGTCCAAACCTGATTGCCTATTTGCACTGTTGTATAGGTGTTACCGTTACCATCTTGAGGGTCTGGTCCGTTCCAACGCCATTTCGCATACAGGGTAACACTACCGGTTGAACCTAACGGTATCTGCGTTATTTCCGTTGAAAAGGATTCCTCTGCATACCAGCCTTCAAAAACCCAGTCGGTCTTTGTGGGTCGCTCAAAAGTGATGATATTTTCTGCTTCTACAGTGTAAAAGGATGGATTGCTGCTGTGATTAGTGCCGTTAAAAAGGTTATAAGTTACAGCATACTCTACTGGCCCACTCCACCGGGCATAGAGTGTCTGATCTTCTGTTTTCTGTACCACTGTATTTTCTGTAACTTCAATACCGCCAGTTGCTTCCGTGAACCAACCCATAAAGTTATAACCCGACCTTGAAGTCATTGCAAGTGAATCGAAGGGCTGATCATAGGTAATCTGCCTGATTTGCGGCTCAGCCGTCGCACCCCCCTGGGCATCAAAAGTTACCGTATACCGATTTGCTCTCCATCTTGCATTGAGGACCCTTTCACCAATGGAACCCTGCGGGATTTTCACTATTGCATTGATACTGTCGGTAGCTTCATACCAGCCGTCAAACTCATAGCCGGTTCGTGATGCTTCTTGAAAAAAAATAGTATCCGTTTCCACCGTATAAAATTCAGGGTTGGCCACATGATTTGTACCATTATCGAGATTATAGATGATATAATAGTCTATTGGCTCACTCCACCGGGCATAGAGTGTCTGATCTTCTGTTATCTGTACCACTGTACCTTCTGTAACTCTAACCCCGCCATTTGGTTCCGTAAACCAACCTGTAAGGGTATAGCCCAACCTTGAAGTTTCTGCAAGTTGGAAGTAGTTCAAATCATACTCGACCTGGTTTCTTTCCGGATATGGAGTTGAGCCCCCCTGTGCATCAAAGAAAACCGTATAGTTATTTGGTGTCCATATTGCCCAAAGGGTTTTCTCACCGGTGGATCCCTGCGGGATTTCCCTTATTGGATGAGTACCATGGCTATCTTTATGCCACCCTTCAAACTTATAACCGGTTCGCGTAGGTTCTCCAAAAACAACAGTTTCCGTTTCTACCGTATAAAAAGCAGGATTATCCCCGTGATTGGTACCACCGTTAAGGTTATAGTTGATGTTATATTCTATTGGTTCACTCCACCGGGCAAAGAGTGTGTCATCCTCAGTTATCTGTACCGTTGTCCCTGGTACAATATTCACCCCGCCATTTGTTTCCGTGAACCATCCAATAAAACTATAACCGGCCCATAAAGTTGCTGCAAGTGGATCATATACACCATCATAAGTGACCCGTCTGCTTTCCGGATCTGGAGTTGCCCCCCCCCGGGAATCAAAGGTTACCCAATACTCATTGGCTCTCCATCTTGCATAAAGGGTCTTTACACCGGTGGAACCCTGGGGGATTTCCCTTATTGCGCTAGTGCCCGACTGGTCTTCATACCAACCGACAAACTCATAGCCGGTTCGCGTAGGTTCTCCAAAAACAACAGTGTCCGTTTCTACCGTATAAAAAGGAGGATTATCCCCGTGATTCGTACCACCGTTGAGAATATAGGTGATTTTGTACTCTCCAGGGCCACTCCACTGGGCGTAGAGTGTGTCATCCTCGGTTATCTGTACCGTTGTCTCTGCTGTAATTTCAGCCCCCCCACTTGCTTGCGTGTACCATCCCCTGAAAGTGTGGCCCGCCTTTGAAGTTTCTGCAAGTGTTCCATATAACTCATCATAGGTGACAAGCCTGTTTACCGGATCAGGAGTTGCCCCCCCCCGAGCATCAAAGGTTACCCGATACTCATTGGCGCTCCATCTTGCATAAAGTGAGTGGTTTTCATCTCTGCTCACAATCGTCGTTTCAACAATCACCGAACAGCTCTCTGTTGCATCAGTACACCAGTAGTCAAATGTATAACCGTCACGGCTGGTCGTCGCCAGCTCTCCATAAGCTGCATCAAAGGCAATCTCTTTGGTGAGCGGTGATGGTGTGGTTCCACCGGCTGCCAGAAAAGTCAGCGTGTGTCTGTTTTCGGTCCATTTGGCATATAATACCGTGTCAGATGCCAGGGGTGTCTCAAAATTCCACCGCTCCCCTAAATTTATGTCGGTGAACCAGCCTGCGGGGGTATAACCCCGGCGCTGCAGGGTAGTATCAGTAATCGCCGCACCCTCTTCAATCCTTAATTCAAAGCGATCATCTCCCCCCCTGTTTCCCAGGAAAGCAACGGTAAACGTATCTGGTGCAACGGCTGCTGTGCAGGCTTTAAACAAGCGCGAAATGCCAACGCTGTTTGCTGTATAGATTCGGTAGGAGAAGGTCCGTCCGGCCCGCATCCCGGCGGTGTCAAGAACAGTAAACGAATCGGCAGGAATACTGTCCAGATGCAGAATGTGCGTATTGTCAAATTGTTGGGGATCAAGACTATTTTTTCCAATAAGACGGCGGTACAGAACAAAACGGGTACGATTGGTTCCCCCTCCCTTCCAATCCAAACGGATTGCCGAACCAACGGCCAATGCAGTCACGGTGTCGGGCGGATTGGGGGTCAGCTCATTGGCACTGATACTGACTTTCACATTCTCCTGTGCAACCTGCACACCTTCCCTGCGGCCTTCAAACAGAACAGTTCCCTTCTGGTCAAGACCACGGATAACCACCGTCACGGTGCTGTTGTCAGGAACTGGTCCGATCGCAACAGAACGGAAATAAAATGCAACACTGTCCCTGAAAGTCTTTCCGCCGGCCACAGCAACTTCGACCACTACATTTGTAACACCGTCTGGAAAGACCTCCTCACCGCCTGAGACCCAGTTGATTGTTGGCAGAAGCCTCGGACCATTGGGATTCAGTATTTCATCACCGGTACAGGAGAGAAAAGAAACTGCAACCATAATCGTATAAGCCAGCATTCTCTTAATCATAGCACCACCCTACCACTCCACTTCTATCATGTTACTACCTTCAGATTCCGATTGACGGGTCAGATAAAAGACCACGGGTACCGCCGCACCGGCAACGACGGCGCCAGCCACAAGCAGCCATACCCTGCTCCGTTTTTTGGTAACCGTTTTCTCTAAGCCTGCAAGCTGCCGTGCAACCGAAGGCATCACTTCTGTTAGCACATCATCTATATCACCACGGCGATTGACTGTTACATCCTTTATCACTCTGCCGCTTTCAACATCTATTTGGCGTACACTCACAGAAAATGTTTCTCCCACTCTGCCCACATGTCCCATAAACATAGACCGCACGGCAAGAAGCTGTCCAATCTCCACAACACATTCATTGTCCGCACAGGCCCCCGAGAGCTGAAACCCCTGTTCTGCAAGGATCTCATTTATCTGGGACCTCTCCATCATGGCAAACATACCGGTACGTGTAAGCTCTCCGCGCAGGGCATTGGTAAGGGCTATGGCTCCACCCTCCTCCATACCGCTTCCGGTAAGCTGGTTAAGGGCGGCAGTCTCAGGGTTGTTGGCAGAATAGACAGAAAAAACAAAAACAGCCACACAGATAAAAAGGCGGTGCATGTAATTACCTTAAATGATGAATGTATCGAATAATTATTGTTGTTTTTTCTAGCAAAGCTCTGAGAGCATTGACATTTATATAGTTCTACACCAACATTTAGTGCTACTGCAAAATTATTTTCCGTAAATTTCAGGTAAACGATGTGTTGTTGTGGCACTGCAGCGCCCTTTGTCCGTAACCGCCAGCTTACCTGCAATGAACCTACCCTGTTTTAGTAGACACATATTTTCCCTAAAATTTTTATTTTCATTAAAAATGAGTGTGTGTCTATGAGTAACCGCAGGTATGATGAGGAGTTCAAGAGAGAAGCTGTTCGAATGGTGGTTGAAGATAAAAGAACCCACCATGCAGTTGAAAAATCCCTAGGTATTGGCAATGGTGTTTTGAAGAAGTGGGTTGCAAGATACCGGGAATGAAATTCCATTGGTTCAGTTGAGAAACAAGGTACACCAGAGGTAAAAATCCGGAAAAAAAAGCCGAGTCAGCGTAAGCGGACCCGGCTTCAGTTTCATTAAGACGAGATTATTTTTACTTGATCCACTCTTTATGGATGTCAGGAATATCATCAAGCAGCTCAATGGTGTGGGGGCTTTTAGGGCTCAGAGCGATCTGATCAGGAGAGCCCTGTTCAATGATTTTACCGCCATGCATAATAAATATTCTGTCAGAAACGTAGTATGCGAGCCCGATATCGTGAGTGACAAACACAATAGTCATTTTAAGTTCGTGTTTAAGCTTCATGAGATAATCAAGAATATTTGCTCTCACACACGCATCAACCATGCTGGTTGGTTCATCGGCAATAAGCACCTGTGGTTTCAGGGCAAAAATTCTTGCAAGAAGCATGCGCTGCATTTGTCCCCCAGAAAGTTCAAACGGGTACTTCCCTTCAACTTCATTGGGCTTCATATTAACAGCCATGAGTGCTTCATCGACACGTCTATCCTTCTCTTCATTGGAGATTTTGTCTTTGAAGATACCGAAAGCATCCTTGAGCTGTGATCTGATTGTAAAGAACTGATTAAAACAGGAGAAGGGGTCCTGATAAACAGCCTGGACTTCTCGCCAGTGTACTTTAGGATCGGTAATCTCTCTGTTTTTATAGAGAAGTTTTCCTGATGTTGGTTTGATGAGACCTAACATAGTTTTAGCCAAAACACTTTTTCCGCATCCTGAACCGCCAACAATGGAGACAATCTCCTCTTGTTTAATATCAAAGGTAACATCATCAATTCCCTTGACCATTTTTTTTCCATGTCCAAAAGTACAAGTGATATTATTCCCTTTAAAAACAGCACTTTTGTTTTGCGTTAGGGCCTCTTTTTCCAGGACCTGCGGTGCTGCAGAGCTGGTAGAATTATCATTGGGCATATTTACACCTCACTTGTCTTTCCCCGACTACACGGATCTCTTGATTAGTATCTTTACAATCGTCTTGTGCAACAGGGCACCTGTCTGCAAACCTGCAGCCGGTAATGGGCTTTGCAAGATCGGGTGGTGCACCTTCGAGTGCGATAGGTTTCTGTTGCTTTTGCCCTGGTTCAGCACTGAGGGTTGAACTCATCAAGGCTTTTGTGTAAGGATGTCTGCCGTCGAATACGATCTGTTCGGTGGTACCGATCTCAACAATCTCGCCGGCATACATGATTGCGATTCTGTGAGCGACATGGCGCAACAGAGGCAGCTCATGAGTGATAAACATCATAGTAGAGAAGATTTTCTTATCAAGAAGGTCAAAAATCATCTTGATAATTCTCTTTTGTGTTGAGACATCGAGAGCGGATGTTGGTTCATCAGCGATAACCATTTTTGGGTTAAGCATGGTAGAGATACCAATCACTGACCTCTGTCGCTCACCGGCAGTCATCTGTATAGGGTAGGAGTTGAGTATACGTTTTGAATCCAAACCAATAAGATCAAATCGGTCGGAAACCATTTGGTAGAGCTCTTTTTTAGTACCGGAAATTTTATGACTGTTCAAAACATCGAAAGCGAGATTTTTCAATTTTCTGGTGGGATTAAGGGCATTAAAGGCACCCTGAGGTATCATGGAAACTTTTTTTGCCAGAACATTTTCTCTTATATCCTCAGGCGTTCTATTCATCAACGATTCACCTCCAACCAACACATCACCGGATGTTGGGTGAAGAGGAGGAATAAACAATCCCATACACCCACTTACCAGAGTGGTCTTTCCACAGCCGGATTCCCCTGCAATACCCAGTATCTCCCCCTCTTCCATGGCAAAGGAGACCCCAGAAACGGCATGTACTTTCTGGCCGAATCGGGTGAGATAGTGAAGGCTCAGGTCTTTAACTTCAAATACAGACATAATGTCTCCTATTTACGAAGGCGGGGGTTGAAGACACCCTCCATTGAAGTGTTTAATGTGTACAGTGCAAACACGATGATTGTTGTAAGAAATGCAGCTGGCATAAATGCCCACCAGGCACCGTCAAGCAGAGCGTTGTTTGAGTTAGCTTCGTTCAGGATAATGCCAAGGGAGATACCTCCCTGCGGTCCCAGTCCAATCATACTGATACTTGCTTCCATAAGGATACCTGTGGCAAGCTGAATAATAAACACCATAAACACATATGATGCAAGATAGGGCAGGATATGGACAAGCAATATTCTCAGCGTGCTGTCGCCATTGATTCTTGCCAGTGAAATGTGATCCCTGCTCTTTAGGCTTGAAGACTGTGCTCGAACAGCACGCGTTGTCCATGTCCATGCGGTGAGGCCAATAATGACAGCAATCAGATTCAACGAACGCCCATCCTCCATCACGGAACTTATCAGCAGAAGAACCACAAAGATTGGAATAACCAAAAAGAGGTTGGTAATCATATTAATGAAATCATCAATCCATCCTCCAACAAATCCCGCAATCAGTCCCAGAAGAGTTCCGATAGTGGTGGCGATTATTCCAGCAAGAAATCCCACATAGAGTGATGATCCCAAGCCTGAGATGAGCATGGGCAAAATATTTCTGCCCAGATGATCCGTTCCAAGCAGAGCAGCGCCTGAAGGAGGGTTGTAGGAGCCTCCGACAGTATCGTTCAAAGTGGTGGGATCGACAAAGAAATTTCCTATAATGGCCAACAGCATGGTCAGCAGAAACAATCCAGCCCCGAACATAAACGCAGGCTGTTTCAGAAGATTACGTAACAGTTTCATAGTTTATACCCCTGTACGTCCCGCTTTAACACGGGGGTCAAAGAATCCGATTAATAGGTCAACAGAGAAATTGGCGACAAGTACAGTTATAGCGACAAGAAGCGCTCCACCCTGAATAATAAAGAAGTCATTTGACTGCACCGCTTCAAGAAGAGTCGTGCCAAGACCGGGATAGGAGAAGATCATTTCGGTAATAAGTGCTCCACCGATCATCACACCAAGGTTGAGTGCCAGCCCGGCTAACTGTGGTAAAATAGCGTTTCTGAAAACATACATCAGGATCTTGTTTTCCCTTATGCCAAGATATTTTGAATATTTGATATAATCAGTTCCCAGCTCATAGATCCCCATGGAGCGCATCCCAATAGCCTGTCCACCGGCCATAATAGGGAAGATAGAGAGAAAAGGGAGTATGTAATGGTACCCGGCACTGGAGATAAAGGCCCAGTTAAATCCCGGAGTCACCGCCCAGGCGTAGCCACCGTATGCAGGAAAGAGGTTCATCACCACCGCCATGACGTATACCAGCACCATACCAAATACAAAGAAGGGTGTAGAATTGGAGACAAGCGACATGGGAAAGAAGACCTTATCGAAAACGCCTCTCTTATAGGCAGCCAATGCACCAAGGATATTGCCAATAAACCAACCGAGTACAATAGCCGGCAGCTGGAGTGCAATTGTCCAGGCCATTGATTCCCTCAGTATTTCACCCACCGGCCTGTTCTGACTAATGGAAGTTCCCAGGTCACCACTCATGACCATGGATATGTAGCTTATGTACTGTTTAAACAGCGATGTGCGTACCGGCCTCCCATACCGCTCACCTTCACGGGGCTCTTCTCTGAGCACATTGCCATGTTCGTCGAATTCAACCAAACCGAAATCAGTGAGCAAAGCGACTTCTCTGTTGGCCACCTCTTCAGGTGAAAGCCCGGCGGTTGTCTGGCTCAGTACAATGTCAAAAGGATCCTTTCCCAAGCGGGGCAAAAGGAACGTAATAGAGACAGCGACAAAGAGGGTCAGTAGATACCAGAGCCCTTTTTGGAGGATATACTTTATTGTAGGATACTTATTGAGCATCTGCTCTCCTTAGTTATTATTTAGGGTCAATTGCCACAGTATATCCCTTGCCGCGCCTACCGTTGGAACCTGTGGAGGAGCATAGGGATTGTCACTGGTTGGGAAATTCTGCCAGTTAGCTATACTAAACTGATAAAACTGCTCAGGACGATAAACAAGTGTAAGGACAGGGACATCATTCATAAAATGTTTGTTAAGTTCCCTGTATGCCTGGATAATCTCTTCTTCATCGTTGAGAACCGGTATCAACTTCAACAGACTGTCAACAGCAGGGTTGTAGTTCTCAGCGTTTGGATTATTGTACCTTCCATAATTTTCATTCATACGGGTGCCAATAGGGGCCCAGTCCCTTGATGCCATAACCGCCTCGAATCGAGCAAGGGGATGAGCAGGAGTGAGATCGGCAGCAGGTGTATGCATTATCATGTCGAAATCACCGTTTGGCTGAGAGGTCCAGTAGATGGATGCATCCACAAACCTTTCGCGCACATCAATTCCAACGGCTCTCATATCCCTGACCGCAAGCCTTACGATAGCTTCCCAGTCGGTCCATCCTGCAGGTGACATTATATCGATTGGAGGGAGTGGTTCACCATTTGAATCAAGCATGTGTCTGAGTCGTCCTCTGCCATCGAATTCTGATGTATAGCCTGCATCAGCAAGTACCTGCTTTGCTTTCTGTGGATCAAACAGACGACCGTACTTGTCGGCATCCTCCTGAGAGAAATACCTGGCCTCATTTCCAAAGGGGAGAATCAGACCGGGCTGCAGATCTTCACTGTAGCCAGAAACGGCGAGTTCTGCTATATCCGCGTAATTAATAGCATGGACCATTGCCCTTCTGACATTAACATCAGAAAGGGGCTTTCGGGTAACATTCATTACGAGTGTGGGGATGGAACCGGCAACATAGTATGGCTCCTGCGGATACCAGGTACGCACTCCATGTCTTTCACCGCGCCAGATTCTTGGAATAAAGGAGCTTGTAATGTCCATAGAACCCTGCTGTAGTGCGAGACTGAAATGAGCATTATCTTTTAGAATAGGGTGAATGATATACCTTGGCGCGGGCTCTTTGCCGTCGTAGAGAGCATCATTTCCCCAGTAGTCATCCCTGCGCTTTAGCACAATGCGCTCAGATGTATAGTTATACAGATTATATGGACCGGAAACAACAGGGTTGTTATCCATTCTCTCATTCTGCAATGCAGAGAAACTATCGCCCAACTCTTCTAAACGCTTCTGCAATACATGAGCTGGAAGAATTCGGATTGCCTGCAAGATGCTTAACACCGCGAGAGGATTATGCCTCTTGGCGCCGGTCATAATAAAAGTAATTCGCTCCTTTTGCTGTTGATCCACCTCAACAGTATCGATCTCCATATCGGTGAGATAATCCCAGAGGTAGGCTGATGGCACACCAGAATATCGCTGACTCATTCTGTAGGTAAAGTCGACATCAGTAGATGTAAGCGGTTCTCCATCGCTCCATTTTGCAGCAGAATTCATTACCACCGAGACGGACTCATTTGTCCTTTCGTGCAGCGAGGCAAGCAGTGGCTCAACCTCACCGGTAAGGATATTGTATTTAAGCAGATGCTCATACATGATGTTGTGATTTCCACCAGACATGATGGGAAATGCAGACCACCACGCCAGCGGGTTAAACGTGTTGGGACTTCCCCACTGACTACCTCCAACATAAAAGGTTTCATCTCTCGGGAAAGCGCCATGGTCGGATGTGCCACAGGAGTTGAGGCTCAGGAACATGGTAATTGGTACAAGCAGTTGCAATACCACTTTGATCTTCATTCAATATCCCCTTTTGAGGTTCAGCGGAATTCTTACTATCTGTACAAAATATTAAATGGCTATACTGTTGGCAAAGGTTTGTTTTTTATGCTTTTAGCCTACATGCAGGATTGGAAAAGTAGCCTCTATTTCCACATCCCAACCCTCTTTTGAACCATAAATAGAGTAATAACCGGCTGGCCCTTAAGTGCCGGATCCCTAAAAATGCTCAGTAGTTGACCCAATTTCGTTTGTTGGGAGCCGCATAGGTTACTTCGAAAAAAAACAGCTTCAGAGATGAATTTAATGCGTAAATGCATATATAGTGGTATTGTCAAGCGATCGTTCACACTTACGACTACCACAATACGCTTCTTTGCTCGCCCCTTTTCCATGACTGCTCATACCACCCTCCTTAGAGGACTGCAGCGCTGGGGGGTTTGGCAGTGCACCTGATTACCCTTGGCGCTGGGTCGGTTCCACTATCTCAACCACAGCTCTAATAGCACCCCTTGGAAAACCTTTATGGAAGATTATACTCTGGCCACACTCAATCCCTGACCAGCCGAATATGAAACCCAAATTCTTTAAGGCTATACCCTTTAGTAGCTCTAAAAGCTACGTCGCCATTTCCGATAGAACGGGTGTAAGCACCCTGCGAATTATATTCCGTACTGGTCCACCAGTAAACCTGGTTATTCTCAAACCCCCAAAAGTTACCGTTTGTATCGCTGCGGAGGCGCCCTGGAAGAGCAGTAAAACCGGTACTGTTGTTGCTTTGCTGCTGGTTACCTACGGAGCCTGGTTCATTACTCGATAGCCACCTTTCGCCATCAGATGCAAGCGCTTTTGCAATCTTATTCCCTTCAGTTGTCCCATCCCAGTTGTAACCATTGGCGATAAGATAGTTCTCAAGTACAGCCCAGTCTTCTCTAGAAGGTACTTTCCATCCCTCAGGAGCTATTTTTTGGGAATTGCCGGGATTAACAACATACCAATTATATAAGGCACCAAACAGCTTTACAGTGTCTTGATCCGTGGAATTTCTGTAATAACAATATGCCCCGTATGAGAGGCGTCCCCATTCATTACCATCAGTAACATTAGGGATATCAGTTCCATCGGCATACTTTGTAGTGCGAAGATTTTCAACCATCCAAACCTGATTTCCTATCTGGACAGTTGGGTAGCTGTTCCCATCCCCATCAACAGGATCTGATCCAATCCATGTCCACTTTGCATACAGTCTTATCGTGCCGGCTGATCCGGAAGGGATCTGTGTCACCTTATCTTTATGGAGAGGATCTATGTACCAGTCATCAAATTTCCAATCTGCACGGGACGGTTGTTGAAAAACAATGGTTTCAGATTCTACCGTATACATTGCAGGATTATCTTGATGATTTGTACCATTGTTGAGATTATAGGTAATGTGATATTCTATAGGTTCACTCCACTGAGCATAGAGTGTCTGAGGCCCTGTTATATGTACGTGGGTTCCCACTGTAACTTCAACTCCTCCAATTGGTTCCGTGAACCATCCTGTGAAGGTATACCCCAATCTTGAAGTTTCAGCAAGGATATAATACAAACCATACCCCACCTGCCTGGTTTCCGGATCAGGAGTTGTCCCACCCAGAGCATCAAAGGTTACCGTATACTCATTGGCTGTCCATCGTGCATAGAGGACTCTTTCACCGGTGGAACCCTGCGGGATTTCCGTTATTGGAGTATGCCCGTGTATATCTTCATACCAGCCGTTAAACTTATAGCCTGTTCTTGATGCTTCCTGAAAAACGATACGCTCCGTTTCTACTGTATACATTGCAGGATTATCTTGATGATTTGTACCATTGTTGACGTTATAGATAATGTAATATTCTATGGGC
>SKJJ01000091.1 GCA_007115975.1 Chitinispirillum sp. | reverse complement strand
GGGGGGGATATGCGTGTTTTACAACTGAGTATCCATTCCACAGCAACTTTTCAATATTTTGTCAAAAAACTATTTAACCTCGAAAAACCTTGAGCTGCACCCCTTTTCACCTATAGGACACACAATCGATTTTCCACACCGGGGACATCTCCCCTCATAGGCAGTCTCTGTTTTATTTCTGTAAATGCGGCAGTAGAGATTGCAGCATTTGAAATGAACCCCCAGAAAGGGCTTTGCGGACTGTTTTGGGTCTGAAGTTCTCTTATAGTGCTGCATAGAGCTTATTTCTCCTGATATAGCGTAGCACTTCATCGGGGAGCAGGTAGTTGCATGAGTAGCCCTGCTTGAAAAACGATCGAATGGCAGAGGAGCTTAACCCCCATTCAGGAGAGGGAAACATCTTTATGTCTGCATCTGAGAGTTCAGGTGGAATTTGTGTATCAAAACCGGGCCTGCTAGCCACGCAGAATGTCACCATTTCAATGATTTTCTGGTAATTATTCCACGTGACTATCTGAGTGAGATTATCCGAACCGATAATAAAATAGAACGGTCTGGATACATATTGCTGTCGCAGTGCATCCAGAGTATCAGCGGTGTAGGAGAATCCATCTCGGCAAATCTCTCCATCCCAGATCTGCGCACAGCAAAGACCATTTAAGCCAATCGCAAGCATGTTGAGCCTGTCCTGAGCCGAAGCATGGACGGTAGAGTCTTTATGGGGAGGAAGGCCGGCAGGAATAACGATCAGATCCTGCAGCTTAAAATATTCCATGGCCAGGGCGATTACAGCAAGATGGCCGTTGTGAACCGGATCAAAGGTACCGCCGAAGATTCCAAGAGGTGGAGCAGCCATTAGGTTTTAATTGCGATTTACAGTTAACATTGGTAATTTTGGTACACGGAATTCACCTATACGATTTTTACGACCGGTCACTCAGAACTGTATTCATTATCTGAACCCGTCGACTGAGCTCCTCATCCAACTCAATGCCCTGCAGTTGCTCAAGTGTTTCTGCAGCCTCTCGGTGTCGTCCCAATTCGATAAGCACTTCAGCCTTCCCCACCAAGCCGTTGGTGGCGTGAGAGGTAGAGGCGTATTTTGCAATAAGGCTGTTATAGTAGACCAGCGAAGCTTCTTTTTTACCCTGACGCCTGTAGAACCGTGCATTCAGATACTCTTTTTCAGCGAGTTTATCAACTCCATTGTCTCTGAAGGTTGTGGCACTATCGGCAAATTCACTTGACGGATACAGGGAAAGAAACTCATTGAGTACACGTATTGCTTCAATGGTTTGTGTCTGATCCCTGTCAGGCGGATTGGACTGACTGTACAGTATTTCTCCGATTCTGAAATGAGCTTCAGCTGCGAATGGAGAGAAGGGGTGCTCTCTTCTGAGGCGTTCAAACTCGATTCTGGCATCAACATGCTGCTTTAAACTCTTGTGAGACATTCCAAGATAGTAATGTACCGTATCCATCATATCCAATCCACCACAATGGAACTTGAGATCATCAAGGATCTTTATCGCATTACCCTCCCGTTGTCTCTCATAGGCCTCAATTGCATCATCGATACGGCTGTGGCATTCAGACCCCTGAAATCCGGCTTTGCTCCTGCCGGCACATGACGCGACAAAGAGCATTGGTAAAACAAGGCAGATAGTGAGCAGAATTGATCGGTTACGTTTCATATCAAAATCCGGATTCTTTTAAGATTAATAGCTGTGGTTTAAAACCAATTACGTTCTGGATTAAAAAAGTGATATAGGTATAATTTGAAACAGGTCCTTTTTTTGAAATCTGGAGTATTTAAAACGGACTGTGCATTCATTCCCGACTCAGCGTTTTTTCCAGCAAAAAGAAGAGCAAATTCTGTGCTCAGGAAAAAAGGGCGATAACGACCTCACATAAAAGTCGTTTCTGAAAGAGATAAATGCAAGTGTTTGTTTAACAGAACCTGCACAAAAAGCCCTGAGCAACGTAGGCACTTTCACAAATCTTTCAGGTAATTTTGCGCCCTATGCACATATTCACTTGCCGGAAACCTGTCAACAAGCCTCTGAAATGCCTCTTTGGCATGGGATGTTTGTCCAAGCTTTAAAAACGAAAGCCCGATTTTAAACTGTGCATCATCGCTTTTATTGGACGTCTCTTTTGAAACAACCTCTCTGAAAGCATTTATTGCATTGGCAAAATCCCCCATAGCATAATAACTTTCACCTACCCAGAACTGAGCATTGGCAGTCCATTTCCCATTGGGAAACTTATCCATATGATCCCTAAACAGGCCCAGCGCCTGATCATAATGACGACTATTAAATGCCCGCAGTGCACGCTGATACAGATCATACTCCGGAGAAGAGGTCAAAAGCTCAGAGGCAGTTGAAGGAGCGAAGGAGGCAGGAGCAGGAGTTGATGGTGCCCTTACCTGAGCTGGCCTGTTCTCAAGAGCCCTCACTTGAGTGTGCAGATCTCTATATGCCTCAATCAGAAGTGAAAGCCGTGTCTCAATCTCCTCAATTTTTGCAATTGAGACACTGGCAACCTCCTCAGAAAGCAACACCATCCTGTTATCGGTTTCGCTTATCCTTGTTCTAAGCGCATCAACATCGAGCCTGGTCTCCTGAGCGAGCCTGAGCGCTTCATCTGAACTCTCTTTCATCTGAATAACATCGATCTCAGGCAAAATCGCCTCTCTTTCCAGGTGTTGCACCGACCCGGCACAGGCGATAAACAGTACAACAGACATTAACACTGGTGCTGAAATCCGCTTTTTTACTCTTGATTTGCTCATTCCCACTCCCCGTTCAGTCGATAACAGATGCTTTTGTGTTCAGATTATATATTTTCGTTCAGAATTGTCCGTTTTTCCTTTATCAGATTGATACGCAATAAAAACCAGCCCATTGTTCATGCTGATATCCACTTAGCTGAACAACTGTGCTGCAACGAAAAGGTCGGCCGATTCTGAACAGACTATATAGTTCATCGGATACAATCCTCTATTCCTTTAAAATAACCTATCCATGCATACTGATCAATCACCAGCTCTCCCCAAAAAAGAGGCATGTGAACAATAGCACTTCCCCAGCAGTTGCAAAATCAAAAACATACTCCTCACACAACTATCACTCATTATACCATAATTACACCAGTTATGTCCAAAGATGTTCTCTGATGAGGCAAAACAGTAGCATCACCCTACAATATAGAGCATTGTTATTTCATCCACTACATTATTACAAAAATCCCCTACCTTGTAGTATATTGATTATTCAAATATTTTACCATACACACAGACCATCACCCCTAAAGAGTATCAGGCTTAATGCTTCTTTACCGCTATGTCATAAAAGAGCTTCTGTTCCCGTTCTTTGCCTCTTTGAGCGTAATTGTTTTTCTGTTTGTTATGCAGCAGGCAGTACAGTTGCTTGACAGGATAGTTTCAAAGGGGCTTGATCCGGTAATTGTAGTGGAAGTTTTTGTAATACAGCTGGGATGGATCATGGCGCTTGCGGTACCCATGGCTATTCTCACTGCCACGTTAATGACATTCGGGCGGATGTCCGGAGACAACGAGGTGACGGCGATAAAGGCCTCCGGGCGAAGTATGCTCTCTCTTTTAGCGCCTGTTTTCGTTTCGGCTCTGGTGCTTACCGTCGCACTTATTTTTTTTCACGACCTGGTGTTACCGGAAGCAAATCACCGAGCAGCGAATCTGCTTTCAGACATCTCACGAAAACAGCCTGCAGCGTTTATTGAACCAGGGGTTTTAATCAGAGATTTCGATAACTACACACTCTACACCCATGAAGTGGATCCCATAACAGGGAAGATGTCCGGAATACGGATTCTTACCGATGTTCCCGGCCAGGACCCTTCGGTTACAGTGGCTTCAAACGGCAGCATCAGAATGACCAACGATGAGAGGTACCTTGAACTCACGTTGCTTGACGGTGAAACACACAGCTATCCCAAAAATCAAACCGATGAATATTATATCGGCCGTTTTGAACGACAGGTTGTCTATATTGAAAACATCGACAGCAGACTCACCCGAACCAGCTCCGAATACCGCAGCGACCGGGAAAAAAACATCTCAATGATGCTCACTGACATAGCACATTTAGAGAAATCAAACAGCACTGCGAAAACAGAATACCACCTCATAATAGACTCTTTATCAGGCCAGATAAAATACCTTGATTCCCTTGCCACAGCATTTCACCCGCAAAATGATACCGTGGAAGATTTTGCCCATTGGGCAAAGGATCTGCCCAAGGGTAATGCTCTGAAAAACTCCCTCAAGCGCCAGCAGAACGTTGTGGAACGAACTACCCGGCGTATCCATTCAAACAATCTGATGATTGCACAGTATATGGTGGAGGTACACAAAAAATTTGCCATACCGGTAGCATGCCTGCTGTTTGTGCTTATCGGAGCCCCTCTTGGAATAATGGCGCGCAAAGGGGGACTGGCAGTGGGAGCCAGCTACAGTGTTTTTTTCTTTATCGCCTACTGGGCCTTTCTCATTACCGGAGAATCAATGGCCGACAAGCTGATAGTTACACCTTTTATAGGAATGTGGGCGGGAAATATCATTATTGGAATATGCGGTACAATCCTTACCATACTTATGCTTCGGGAAACTTCCATCAGGTTTGACTTTGTAAAAAACCTCTTTAGCTCATCAGATCTCAAAGGCAGCAGGGTACTAAACAAACTGACAGGTCTTTATATGTTTAAAATCCCGGGACTGCTATTCAGGTTTCCCCGTACAGTGATGAAGTGGAGTATGGGAACACTCCCTGCTTATCTCAGCGGTATGTTTTTGCGCTTTACCGCAGGGCTTCTTGTTGCGATACTGATAATTTTCGTTGTTGTCGACTATATTGGTAACTTAAGGCGTTTTGAACATGCATCAGTAACCGAAGCCGGGCTCTATTATCTCTATTATATGCCATGGATCATTCAGACAATACTACCGGTTGTTCTGTTACTTGCAACAATGTTTTCTATTGGTCAGATGGCTAAACACAGTGAGATTACTGCCCTCAAGGCTTCCGGAATGAGTGTTCGAAGGCTTTCAGTTCCGCTGCTTGCGGCTGGCCTTCTCTTCTCTGCAGCCGCCTTTTACGGAGGAGAGTACCTGTTGCCTCAGGCAAATCAACTTCGATCCGAACTCAGCTCCCTGATGCGCACCCCGCCCCAACAGCGCCAGAATGTCGGACAACGCCGTGAGTTCAGAAGAAGCTTTTACTATTTTGGCAACCCCAATACGATGTATTATTTCGATGAGTTCAGTGTCAATCCCCAATTCGCCAGAGGAGTACAGCGTCAGACATTCCGCTATGACGGGATGGCAGAGCGCATTACTGCCCAGAAGATGCTCTTTGATGACCATGAAGGCTGGATATTTGAAAATGGTCAACAACGTAATTTCAGCTCTGATGGATCCACCCTGGTCACTTTTGACCGCCTTAATGATACTATCCTTTCATCAACACCCTCGGATATGGTTAAAAGAGTGCGCTCGGAGAGAGAGCTCAGTTACTGGGAATTGCGCAGCTATATCGATATGGCAAGACGCAGAGGAGAACAGGTTCACCGGCTTGTTGCAGAGATGGAGTTTAAAATTGCCCTGCCGTTAATGAACTTTGTGGTGATTCTTCTGGGTTTGGGGATAACTGCCCGCACGGGCAGAAAAGGAGGTCCGGTACTGTTTGGCATTGGTCTGGGACTAACCTTTATGTACTACCTGATTGCGCGATTCGCTATCTCATTTGCACAAAATGGCCACCTATCCCCTATGGTTGGTGCCTGGAGCGGCAACCTGCTGTTTTTTCTCATAGGGTTATATCTTTATAGAAAGGCTGCACACTGATATTATGCTACCCAAAGTATTGCTTATTGATGATGATCATGATCCTCTTGACATCCTGGAACTTCTTCTTTTTAAGGACTACAATATCCTTACCGCAATGAATGGTTTTGAAGGCCTCAAAAAAGCTCAGGATGAACTGCCCGATTTAATCATCACCGATATTATGATGCCTATCATGGACGGAATCCGTCTTTTCAATCAACTCAAAAGGGCCGATGAAACCAGACATATACCCATAATTGCCATTACATCATTTAAGGGCAGCAATACTGATAAAAGCCTTCTGAGCATGGGATTCAAGGGAGTAATATCAAAGCCGCTTGATAAAAATAAAGTCGCCCAAATAGTCAAAAATACTGTTAAAAATTTTGTTAACACGGAAAAAGAAAACGGTTAGCGTATGAACCTTACAAAGATCACCAATCGTGTACCATACTTACTCCTGATTGCCATTCCCGGTATTCTCAGCGGAGTAACAATATTACAGTTTTTTTCGGTACTAATTGTTGCTGCTGCAACGTTTTTACTGGTGCACAAACAGCAGAATGGGGACAACAAACAGGACCAACCCCAGAATGCAGCCACCAGTGACCCCGAGAGTAACAACCTGATAAAAGATGCACACGCAGACATTGAAGAGGACGATTGCAGTCTGGGAATCAGCGCACTGGGCAGTCAGTACATAAGAAGAAAGTGGCAGGAATCGGAAGGCGTTATTGACGAGATCCTCGATCAATTCATAATGCTTGTAAACAGTAAAATAGACTCCAATACAATCGCGGTGTTATTCCCTACCAATGACAACGGTTATTTCCTGCGCCGGTACCACTCCAAATGTAACGGTATCAATAAGGGAGCAGTTATATATCCGGGTGTTGGCATACTGGGCACGTTCTTCAAGGAGGGACTCAAGCCATTAAAGTTAAATGACATACCCAACAGCAGTGTCACCCTTTACTATTACACTCACGATGTGGGGGTACGATCACTTATGGCAAGCCCGATCATTGCAAAAGGTATAGAGAGAGGTGCAATAGTAATTGACAGTAAAAACAAGAGTAATTTTACAGAAGAAGATCACGCATTCCTCAATACTGCTGCAGCTCTTCTTGGCAACTCTGTTTATAACGCATACCTTTACACCAAATACAGACTTGAACACCGGCGGTTCAGAGCTGTAAACGAAATTGAACAGGAACTGCTCTCCTGCGCAGAACTTGATAACATTCTGGACAGAATAACAGAGACCATCCCGTATGCCATCCCCTGTGATCGTCTCACCATAAGTATGAAAAACGACAACGATTCGAGTCTGGGGAGTATTGTCCGTGCCACTGGTGCACAGAGCGAACGGTTCCTTGGAGCGAGCTTTGAAATAGACAGTAAAAACCTTGCAAGCATTCTCTACTCAAAAAATATCTCATTTTTCAGAAACTACGCACCCGATAACCATGAGATCAGATATTTCAAAGGTGAGCCTAAAAACGACGACCTAAAATCGTTTCTTGCAGTCCCTTTCGGTGTCACCGACAGCAAGGGAATGATCCTTGTAGAATCCTGCCGCAAAGATGCCTTTGCGGAATCAAACCAGGAACTAATCAGCCGTTTAGCAATAAGCACAGGGGTAGCAATAGGAAGATATCAGACGCTCGAGAAGACAAAGACACTTGCGACCCATGATGGGTTGACGGGCTTGTACAATCACCGTCAGTTCCAAAGCATTCTAAGCAGCGTAGGCTTGCGCTCAACGCGCTGCAATGACCCCTTTATCCTTGTCCTCTGTGACATCGACTACTTTAAAAAGCTTAATGATAACTATGGACACCCTTTTGGCGACATCGTTTTGAAGGGAATTGCATCAAAGCTTGGAAGCAGCATACGTGAAGAAGTGGATTATGCTGCGCGGTACGGCGGTGAGGAGTTCGTTCTCATACTTTACAAAACAGATGACACGGGTGCACTTGAAACCGTGGAAAGAATACGACAAGCAATCGCCTCTGAGGCCTTCACGGCTCCAAATGGTAAAACCGTCAATGTCACCATGAGCTTTGGTATCGCCCAATACGGCAAACATGCCAAGCAGACCGATGAACTGATAAAAAAGGCAGACAAGGCACTTTACAGAGCTAAGAGTAACGGAAGAAACAGAATAGAGATATTCTCAGTGTAGTCTTAAAAGACAACTTTACGTACTTCAGCAATGCCCGAACACATCAGCAGTGAAATCGAGTTCTTTGACTGTTCAACCCAGTCGGTCCCCTTGCGCGGATTTGCAACCACACACTCCTTGAAGCCCATCTTTGAGAGCTCTTTTAGCCTCTGAGACATATTGTTTACAGGCCTGATCTCTCCCCCTAAACCAATTTCACCAATAAATGCCAGATCTTTCCTCAGTGGCTTATTGAGAAATGAGGAGAGCAGTGCGGCTATAATACCAAGATCAGCAGCGGGCTCTCGTACACTAAGCCCCCCGGCAATATTGATAAATATATCGTGATCCCCAAGAACCATCGAATCAAACTTTTCAAGAACTGCAATAAGCAAAGAGAGTTTTTTGGGACTCATTCCCGATGCCACCCGCTGTGGGATTCCGAAGTGGGATTTGTTGACAAGCGCCTGTATTTCAAGTACAAGAACCCGTGTCCCCTCAAGAACCGCAGCGATTGAAGTTCCCGGTATTGGGTGGTCACGGTTCATGAGAAAGAACTCTGAGGCATTGGAGTTACCATTCAAACCGCTGTCGCTCATTGTAAACAGGGCGATCTCTCCGGAGGGGCCGAAGCGGTTTTTGACAGAGCGTAAAATCCTGTAATTATACCTTCCATCACCCTCAAACTGCAACACAGTGTCAACCATATGTTCCAGCACTCTGGGGCCTGCTATGGAGCCGTCCTTTGTCACATGACCGATAAGAATAATAGTTACGTTTTCCCTTTTTGCATAACGCAGCAGTATTGCCCCGCATTCCCTTATCTGGGAAACGCTTCCCGGTGCACTCTCAAGGTCTTCTGTATACATTGTTTGAATTGAATCGATTACAACAATTTGGGGCTTATGCCTGTTAAAGAGTTCAAGAAGAGACTCAACCGACGTTTCTGTTACCAGGTTAACGCCTGAGTCTTCTACACGCAGGCGTTTAGCGCGCAGAGAGATCTGCTCCACCGACTCCTCTCCGGAGACGTAAACAACTACTTGCTGCTCCCGCGCCCATTGTGCCATCATTTGCAGCAAAAGCGTTGATTTACCAATACCGGGATCACCTCCAAGCAGAACAAAGGACCCTCTGACAAGACCTCCACCAAAGACAGTATCGACTTGCGCAAAAGAGCTTTTTATCCTTGTATTCTCTATCGCTGAACTCTGGGAGAGCGAAAGCAATTGAAGTTGGTCTTTCACGGGAGCGGTGCTTTTTGAGGAGCCTTTGGTGCCAAGTCGAAACTCTTTTAAACAGTTCCACTCTCCGCAATTATCACACTTACCCTGCCATTTTGGGTAATCCTGTCCACAAGCATCGCATACATAAGCGGTCTTCTGTTTTTTACTCAAGAGTTCACCCGATATAGTAACATTTTTCTACCTGTTGTGCAGTCATTCAATCCTGTTTGTCTGTTGCAGGTCTGTTCAGCCCAACTTTTTTCTTTGCAACGGGAGGCAATTTAAATTTCTGTTCCGCAGTCTGTGCTGCTTTAAACTTATTGACATCAACAGTTGCGGCGTATTTCGCTTCTTCCTCAACAGCATAAAACAACTTGCGCTGACCTCGGATAAACTGCTGAATATAGGGGTTTCTGGAAGCTCTGATTTCACCGGGCGAACCCTGAAAAATTATTTTTCCTTCGTGGATCATTGCTATTTTATCAGCAATTTTGTACGCAGAACTGATATCATGTGTAACCAAAATAGAGGTCATATTGAGTTTTTTTCTCAGTGAAAGCACAAGGTCGTTAATCTTATCGGTCATAATGGGATCAAGTGCAGAAGTTGGTTCATCATAGAGCATAATTTCAGGTTTCATAACAATAGCACGTGCCAGCCCAACCCTGCTGCGCATACCTCCTGAAAGTTCAGAAGGCATCTTTGATTTAAACTCCTCTTTGAGCCCCACCATCTCAAGAGACTCACCTATAAGTGTATGAATCTCTTTGTTGGTCAAATCGGTATGCTCGCGCAGTGGAAAGGCAAGGTTCTCCCCCACATCCATGGAATCAAACAGCGCAGCTCCCTGAAAGAGAATCCCGAACCGTTTTCGAACGCTGTTGAAATCAGAAGGTTTCGTGGTTGGCGACGATATCACTTCACCATCAAGGGTTATTCTGCCGCCATCGGGAAAAATAAGACCGATGATGTGCCTGAAAAGAACCGTTTTGCCACTCCCAGACTGGCCGATAATACAGAGTATCTCGCCCTTGTTGACTTCCATATTGATGTCATCAAGTACAACCTGATTAGCAAAGTGTTTCTTGAGATGTTCTATTTTGAGCATAAATTTTCAACCATTCCTCAAGAAAGGAGAACAGACAACTATTATTATATGGTTACAGTACCAGCAAGGCAATGACAAAATCGAAAATAAGTATAAGAACAGCAGAAATCACCACCGCCTTGGTTGTGGCATTGCCAACCCCTTCAGCACCACCTTTGGTCTCAAAGCCGAAATGAGAACCGGTGATGGCAATTATTGCCCCGAAGACAACCGTTTTCAAAATCCCCACATACACATCCGTTGGATCAAAAAACAGCCGCAGCCCGGTATAAAAGGTGTGCATGGTCATATCGACAGTCAACGCCACAGTAATCGCGGCTCCAACGATTGCCAGAAAATTAGCCCAAATAACCAGCACCGGCAGCATCACCATACATGCAATGGTCTTTGGAACAATAAGGTAGCGTATCGGATCGAGACGCAGTACATTCATCGCATCAAGCTGTTCACTTGTTTTCATCGAACCGACCTCAGCAGCAATACCGGTAGCGACCCTTCCGGCAACAACCATGCTGGTGATAACCGGACCCAGCTCTGTTACAATACTCTTACAAACAAGAGTACCAAGGTAGCGCATGGGGATAAAACCAGACATCTGATACACTGCCTGTGTAACCGTGGCGGACCCTAAAAACAGAGCTATGACGGTAACAAGAGGAACCGATTCAACACCAAGAGAGTACATATGCTCCATGGTGATATTGCTATTTTTCAGTGCCAGGGGCATTCTTTGGAAGGTTATTCGAGTAAGTTTTCCATACCGTTGCACACCGCGCAGAAAATCGGCAGAACCTTTTGCTGCAGAGACAGCGAATGATCCGAAATCAGCAATTATCCTCAGTGGTGCAATCAAAACCCGGTTGTCTCCTCGCGTTCGGAAAGGTTTTCAAAACGGGCAAAATCTTTTACAAATGCAAGCTTTACATCTCCAATGGGCCCGTTTCTCTGTTTTCCGATAATAATTTCTGCTTTGCCCTTATTGGTCTCATCATCTTTATTATAAACCTCATCCCTGTAGACAAACATCACAACATCAGCGTCCTGTTCGATAGCTCCCGATTCCCTGAGATCTGAAAGCTGCGGGCGATGATTACCGGTACGCTGCTCAACAGCACGGGAGAGCTGAGAGAGGGCAATTACCGGTACATCAAGCTCTTTTGCCACACCTTTGAGTGAACGGCTTATGGTAGAAATTTCCTGCTGACGACTTTCAGCTTTTCCTGAAGAGCCCATGAGCTGCAGATAGTCGATAATTAAAAGATCTAGATTGTGCTTGGCCTTGAGACGTCTGGCCTTGGCACGCAGCTCAAGAACGGTAATAGCCGGAGTGTCATCTATGTAAATCGGTGCTTCAGACAGGGGCCCGGCAGCGAGGCTGAGCTTTGGGTAGTCACGCTTTGGAAGCGTGCCGCTTCTGAGTGAATGCATATTCACCCGTGCTTCGGCACAAAGCATACGCTGCACCAATTGACCTTTTGACATTTCAAGGGAAAATATCGCAGTTGAATTCTTTGCAACGGCAGCCGCATGCAGGGCAAGGGAGAGAATGAATGCTGTTTTTCCCATTGATGGACGCCCGGCAATAATAATCAGATCACCTCTTTGCAGACCAGTAGTCATTTCATCAAGACCGGTAAAACCCGTAGGTACCCCCTTAATACCCCCCTTGGCATACTCCTCTATATCGGCGAATGTTCTTGAAAGCAGGCTTGCTGTTGACTCAAAGGAGCTTGATATTCTTGATTCAGATATGTTAAATATTCGCTTTTCTGCAGTATCAAGAATCATCTGTGGTTCTTGTTCAGAATCAAAGCAGTCGGTTGTAATCTCAGCAGCAGCAGTTATCAGATAACGGAGAGTCGCTTTTTCTCTGAGAAGACCCGAATAGTAATCGATATTGCCGGAGGTGGTGATATTCTCGACCAGCTCACTTAGGTAGACCTCCTCGCCGACATCTTGTATCCAATTTTTCCTGCGCAGTAGATCGGCAACGGTAATAATATCGATGGGGTTTGACTTCTCAAAAAGCTCCTTCATTGCGATGAAAATCTTCTTGTGTCCCGAAGAGTAGAAGCATTCATCATCAAGCAGCTCCAGAGCCCTGACTGCCGCCTCATTGTCGATAAGCATAGACCCCAGAATCGTCTTCTCCACATCAAGGGACTGGGGAGGTACTCTTTCAACAGGGTAAGGCCCTCTTTGCTCTTTAGGTTTATCTTTTTTGAAGGCAGTAAATTCCATTTTTAACTTTCCAGTACTCTTTTCAACTTTTTAAGATCATCCCATGCATCATACTTAAAATTATTATTGTGCTCACTACTTAAAAAGAGCGGACTGTAGGTCACCACCACGGGACGTCCCATAAACGAATGCTGAGATTTACGAAGCAGATCAATATTCTGATCACTTTTAAGCAAAACCGTGGAAGCCAGTCTGCCCATCACCAGAAATGCCTTCGGGTTCATAATCTGTGCCTGTTGCTGGAGAATATGGTAGCACGATACGACCTCGTTGCACTCAGCCGTCAGCTCTTCTTCAACGCAGCACTTTACAACGGTGGTGACAAAAGCATCTTTTGTCCGGTCAATATCGATAGCTTTCAGCATCTTTTCAAGCAACTTCCCGGTCGTCCCGCTGAATGGTATACCTCTTTTCTCATCACCTTTAAGAGGGGCATCACCAATAACCATCAAAGCACCATCAATATTTCCGGAGCCGAAGACAATCTTTGAACGTGACTTACACAATGCACACGCTCTACAGTTTTTTGCTTCATGGTACAATCCGAGCAGTTTTTCCCGCTTTGAAATGACATTTTCAACAGGAGCAGTGTATAGGAGCTGATCAACTGGTTTTATTTTCGAAAGTATTTTTTGTGAAGCACTTTTTGGTGGCGGTGCGTTCTGTCGGGAAGGAGTGGCTTGGTGTTTGGCTCCCCCGATTTGATGAACTGGTTGAGAAATCCTGGGTTTACAGATCTCACCTGCGTTGAATTCCGGTGAGAAAATCAGCTCACTGGCACCCAGTTGCTGCAGCTGTTTTAGGTATTGTCTAATTTTAGAGGTGGCAACCATGATTATTCACCCGCTAACTCTGCAATGGAATGCAGAATAATTGAAGCGGCACCGGATTTATCCATAACAGGAAACTTTTTGATTTTTCCGTTTGCAAAAAGAAGCGTTACCTGAGTAGATTTAGTTTCCAGAGAGATGTCGGCCCTATTGAGAACCATTATATCACAATTCTTTCTTCCCATCTTTTGTGAAGCTCGTTCAACGTTGTCATCACTTTCAAGAGAAAATCCCACAAGAGTCCTTTTTCCTTTATGTTTTCCCAAACCGGCCAGTATATCAGGATTTGAAACGAGCTCAAGGGTTTTTAAATCATCTTCATGCCTGCTTATTTTGGCGGTTGAATAGGATACCGGGCGGTAATCACTTACTGCGGCAGCCATTATACAGATATCGCACGATTGAAATTCTGCTTCCATAGCATTTTTCATCTGCAGAGCAGTTTGAACCGCAATTACCTTTGCACCTGCAGCAGGAGGGCTTTTGGCCGGGCCGCTAACCATTACCACATCAGCACCCATGGCAACAGCCGCTCTGGCAAGCGCTGCCCCCATCAGACCGGATGAGCGGTTGGTTAAAACCCTTACGGGGTCAAGAGGCTCTTCGGTAGGCCCGGAGGAGATCAACACCTTCTTACCTCGAAACAGAGCAGAGTTGTGCAGTTCGCAAAAAAGATACTCAGCGATCTCTTCAATTTCTATCATCCTGCCGGGGCCGCAGTCACCGCAAGCCAAATCACCATCACCCACCGGCAGCACAGCCACACCTCTTTGTACAACAGTCTTAATATTATGGCACGTTACCGGGTTAGACCACATCATGGAGTTCATTGCCGGGGCGATCATGATCTTTTCCGGCACAGTGGCAAGTGCAAGGGAGGTGAGTAGATTGTCGGCTATTCCGTGGGTGATTTTTGCAATGGTATTGGCTGTAGCGGGGCATATTAAAAACAGATCGGCCCACTGAGAGAGGCTTATATGGCGCATATCAAAACAATCTGCATTATCCAGATATACAGGATTCCCCGAGACCGTTTGCAGGGATTTTACCCCAACAAAGCCTTGAGCCTGGGGGGTGAGGACAACCTTTACCTCACAACCTCGCTTTTTAAGAATACGAATTAACAGAGGGATTTTATAAGCAGCAATCCCTCCGGTAACACCTATCAGAATTCTTAGCGGCGTAGCCATCAGCCTTCGATGTCATTTTCCTGATTTTCCACTACACGCCCTTCAAAAAGACGTTTTAAAGCAAGTGTAGTAGGTTTTTCGTTTGTAGTAATGATATTATTGCGAATCTGATCATTAATAAAACGTGCTTCCTTGGAAGCCATAAGCACCGCTTTGTAGCGGCTTATTCCTTTTTTCTCGAGTGTTTCAAGCTCTAACTCATGCAAATCTTTAGACATAGATCCTCCGGTACTGTAGGGAATGGCCATAAAACTATAATATACTTTATTCTACGTTCAGAATCTGCTCTCTGATTTTTTCGATATTCTCTTTAAGGCTCACCGAGAGGTGAGAGATCTCGGTATCATTTGCTTTTGAACCAATGGTATTGGCCTCCCGGTTCATCTCCTGGAGCAAAAACCCCATCCGCTTGCCCACTGGCTCATCAAGCTTAAAGTCATCATTGAACTTTGCCACATGAGCTCTGAGACGGGTACACTCCTCACTTATATCCAGTTTATCAGCAAGAATTGCGACTTCTGCAGCGATGCGCTGTGGCTCTACTGGAGAACTGACCAGCGTTTCTATACGACTGTTCAAATTTGCCGCGTAATTTTTTACACGCTGGGGGGCTTTTTTTTCTATAACCTGTATTGTTTTTGCAATCTCTTTAAGCGTCTTTTTGAGATCTTTAACAATAAAATCTGCCTCGGTTTTACGGGCCAGCTGAAATGCCTGCAACGCTTTCACCAGTACCGGTTGCAGATGTTTCCAGAGAACCTCATCATTTTGAACCGTTGTTTCCGTTTTGATCAGATCACTGAACTGAAGCAGATCAGAGATCGATACATCGCCGGCTAAGGAATAGTGGGTTTGAATTTCACGAAAAATATGTATGTAGTTATCGGTAACAGCCTTATCCCAGGTAAGTGTACCACCCTGATCTTCCTTATCGCAGAAGATATGAACAGTAACACTGCCCCTGTTAACAGCCGCAGAAATCTCTTTTCTGATTTTCTGTTCAAGATTGACAATAAATTTCGGCTGTCTGATCTGCAACTCCAGAAACCGGTTATTAACACCCCGGATTTCTATTCTAAAAGTACCGCAAGGCGTGCTGCTCTCAGCGAAGCCAAAACCGGTCATGCTATAAATAGGCATACTATGCTGTAAGACCTCTTTTTTAGGTGGCATTATGTAGAAGGGGCAATTTATAAAGATAATAGAAGGGCGGAAGATTTACAAGCATTTGGAAACTAGGGCTCTTTTATTGACTCGGTTGTAAAAACCTTGCCCAACACCTACCAACCATCTATTTTCCAAATTCATTTCACCTATCACTTAAAGGACCGCACAAAAAATGAAACTAATCTACAAGGGTAAAACAAAAGATGTGTATGAGCTTGATGACGGCAGCTACCAGCTTAAGTTCAAAGACGACGTAACGGGTGAGAATGGAAAATTTGACCCGGGTGCAAATACCGTTGGCCTTAGCATCGAAGGAGCCGGTAGAGCCGGGTTAAAATTGACCAGACTTTTTTTTGAGGCAATCAATGCACAAAACATCCCCACCCACTATATCGATGCCGATATTGAGAACGCTACCATGACCGTTAAGCCCGCAACGGTTTTCGGAAAAGGACTTGAGGTGATCTGTCGCTACAGAGCTGTCGGAAGCTTTCTGCGCCGTTACGGAGCTTATGCCAAAGAGGCTCAGCCGCTCGATTCATTTGTCGAGGTAACAATTAAGGATGACAACCGGCAGGATCCCCCCATAAATGATGATGCCCTTGAGATGTTGGGCATTTTATCAAAAGAGGAGTACGGCATTTTAAAAGATCTTACAAAAAGGATATCCGGTATCATTAAATCTGAGCTCAACAAAAAAGATATCGAACTCTATGATATCAAGCTTGAATTTGGAAGAGTTGGTGAGAACAGGGAGATAGCTCTGATTGATGAAATATCCGGTGGAAATATGCGGGCATTTAAAAACGGTGAGTATATTGAGCCGCTGACATTAGAAAAAATGATGCTTGAATAGTGACAGATAGTTGTTAGTGTTCGGTTGTCTGGGGACTGAAACGCGAGTTCGCGGAGGGCGCAGGGATTATATCTCTCGCTCCTCCCCCAACCAGCATCATCGCCACCACAGTGTCCCCCCGCACGAAACCTCAAAATGCAGCCGAACCAAAGCCAGTTGGGGGCGATCCCCTACACCTGTTCCAAAATGCAATGTCCTTTTCCCTGCCTGCTTTTCCATTCCCAACTATCCACCAATCGTATTTTACCATTATCTGTTTTCTGAATAACATTTCGTGAAAACCCGAAGTTCCTCTCACCAGACAAATTGGTTTGCTCATATCGATAGCAGAGACAATCATTTTCTACGAATCCAAACAATTCCCCCTCGGCAATTTGACCGCCAGTGTATTTCCCCATTACCAGTTCATCATTTTGATAAAAAGTGAATTGTGTACCGGTGGTCACCTCTGCTTCAGGCCCCTCATTTTTTACCACTCTAAAAGATAACTGATCGAAATTCCATCGTGGAGTACCAGATATTTGCTTGAGCATTTTTGCCATATAGTAAAAATCAAGTGTTAGATGGTTCGCAACGTCAATGCTTGAAAACCTGAGTGTTGTATACCCTTTTCTGTCATAAAAATGCTTTGCCGGTAATGATGCATGCAGGTAGACGAAATCAAGATTAGCCCAACAAGCTTTATTCTCTAAGAAATCCATGATCTTTGTGCCTATACCAAGATTCTGATACTTTGGTAATACAAAAACACGTTTTATCACAGAGTCACACAACATTCCAGTTGCGATAATGGTACCATTTTCAAGACAAGCTACGGTTGTACCATTTTCCATATCTTTCGAAATGTTTTCTTTAGAATGGTAGGAGATGAAATAGTTAATCGCTTCTTGTGGATAATATGAAGAATAAGACACTAAAGTAGTCTCATGAATAACCGATACTATCAAATCCGTATCTTTTGGTGCGATCTCCTTAATCGCGATCATAGCTTCTCCTAAGTCGAACGAAAATTTGTCAAAAAAAAACACCACCCCTTAAAGCTCTTTATGTCTTGAATTACTGGTTAAGACAAATACCACCAACAAACAGAGTCATTCTTCATTCTTTTTAGTGGCGGCAACATTTTTCAACCCCTCTTGTCACTCTGTGCGACGAACAACTCAAATTTTCAGATCCAATACCATGAACGCTTCACCAACGGTAAAAAATGATCCGGTTATGCAGATAATTTCACACCCGGAACAGAGAGCCAGATCCAGTGCATGTTTAACTGATTGAGCGCACTGGATTTTTTTTCGGTAACAGTCCGGAGTATTGCGTTCAAGCTCCTCAACAGTTGCCGCCCTTGGGGTATCGGGAGAGCAGAATAGGGCACTGTCAGCACACTTCACCAGCGTACTTAACATATCTGCCATATCTTTATCTTTCATTATGCCTATAACCATAAGAACCGCTTTATCAGGGAAACGAGACCGCAGCGAATCGACCAGTACTGTTGATGCTTCTCTATTGTGAGCCACATCAAAAACCACTCTCTTGCCTTTTACCTTTTCCATTTGAAACCTGCCGGGCATTTTGGCACAATCCAATCCTCTGACCATTGAAGACAGATCGACAGCGCCGGTTTTTTCAGCAGCAGTGAGTGCAAGAACGGCATTTTTTACCTGATGTTCTCCATAGAGCCGGATATGGAATTCTCTGTTATTCCATATAAACTTCTGCCTGCCAGTTCCTTTTTCCAGTGAAAAATCGCCCGGTCCTTTTACGAATACGACATCGGTTTTTCTATCAGAACACACCTTTTGAGCGAGTTTGACAATTGAATCTCTATCCGGCATTGCCATCACAAGCGGCACCCCATTTTTAACGATACCAAGCTTTTCTTCTGCAATGTGAAGAATTGTGGGTCCAAGGTACTCAGTATGATCCATGGATAAATTCGTAATAACTGAGACTTCGGGCACCAGAATGTTGGTTGAATCGAGCCTTCCCCCCATCCCTGTTTCGTACACCGCCCACTCAACCCCTTCTCTTTTAAAAAGCTCAAAAGCTATAAGTGTAGAGGCTTCGAAAAAGGTAAGATCAAACTCCTCGATTATGCTCTCGAGGTCAAAATAGACGGCTGTCCATTTTTTCTCTTCAACCGAAACACCATCGATTTTAAAACGTTCCTCAAATCGGACCAGATGAGGTGATGTGAAGAGCCCCGTTCTATACCCTTGAGCACGCATGATCGATTCGAGCATCGTACAGGTAGACCCCTTGCCATTTGTTCCTGCAACGTGGAAGGCCCGCGATGAAGATTGAGGGTTGCCACATTTTTCAGCCGCTCTTTGCATTCGGCCTAATTCATATTTTATCCCGTTATTAACTTTTCGAAATAAGCAATTTCGAACAATTTCTGCAGACTCAGAATTTTTAGTCACAAGTTACGTCCATTCACCAATTTAGTGCAGCAAACGAGTGTAAGATATATTTAGAAGTAAACCACGATACCAATCAAAAGCCAGAAAAACGGCGATTTAGTAGCTGTTGAGATAAATATGAGTTTGGTGTTTTTTGGCATTGGTGCGCGCCTTACCTTGACAAAAAAGCCAACAGCAACGAAAACAGGGTCATTCTGAAGAGCACCAACTTTCTTGATTTGAACGTTTCCGGTAAAAACAGCGATTCAAAACTGCATCACTCCCCTGCGCACCATCATTACCGCTATTGCAGCAAGAAAAAGACTTGCAATTTTTGATACGATTTTAACCCCGGATTCTCCCAGAAATCTTACAATGTATCTCGAAAAATAGAGTGCTAATCCGGTAATAATTATTATTGAAACCATAGCAGCAAGTGTAGGTGTCAACCCATATTCTCGTGTCAGAAGCATGCTGGTGGTTAAAACTGCCGGACCAACAATGAGCGGAACCCCTATGGGTACCGGCCCCAATGATTCGGGTTCAATGCGACGCATGGATTTTTCACCGCCTAAGAGATCATTTACCGCAATCAAAAACAGAATAATCCCGCCCGCGATCAGAAAATCTGATACAGTCACCCCCAGAAGCCTCAGTAACGCTTCACCAAGAAAGAGAAAAGGGATAGACACCACCATTGCAGTCACTATGGACATGGTGATAATTCTGTTTACTTTTTTAGATTCGACTCCCTCGACAAGGGAGATAAATATGGGGAGAAGTCCTACGGGGTCGACCGCGACAAACAGGGGCACAAAGCAGAGCCAGAAGAGCTCCATCAATTTGCTCCCTCAAAATTCTCTACATTCTTCTTCACCAGATTTCTCACCTCACTATCAAGCAACCCGTTTGAAGCCACATAGCTTCTGGTGCTTACCGTTACCTCTTCACCACGATGTCCCTTGATTGTTCCTCCAGCCTCCATAAGGATAGCAGCCCCCGCGACAAAGTCCCACGGTTTCTCATCAAATTCAACCAGTACATCAGCTTTTCCTTCCGAGAGATAGGAGAGATTCCTGCAGGAAGCGCCAAGCATTCTTATATTGAAAAACCGGTTTGAAATCCGGGATAATACACCAAGTTTGATTTCACCCTGCTCATTTACACCAGAGTCGTACAAAAGAGTGGCCTCATTGAGTGCGGACGTACCGGAAACCCTTAAGGGCAGATCATTTTTGAATGCCCCACTCCCTTTTTCTGCTATATACAATTCGTTATAGGAGGGAAGATAGATAACACCTCCGACAAACTCCTCTTTATAAACCAACCCGATACATACACCGTACATATTGATACCGCGGATGAAATTATGGGTTCCATCGAGAGGGTCTATGACCCACAAATACTCATTTCCCCTCTGCTCGCCCGTTTCCTCTGCCAGAACAGAATGAGCGGGATAGTGCCCCATTATTCTTCCGACAATCAGCTTTTCAGCTTGTTTGTCAAGATTGGTAACCAGACTATTATCTTTTTTTTTCTCAATCTGCTTGAAGCTCTCAAAGTTCTTATGGAGAAGATCACCGGCTTCAAGCGCCGATTCTTTAGCTGTTTTGATGAAATCATTCATACTGAGATTCCTCCTATTCAGATGGCAGAGGGCCGAAAGAGACCGACGCTGCAGTTACCCTTATATCTGCCTTCTGCCCTCTGCCTTCTGTCCTCTGGTATACCGATAATTCCAGTCGTGCATTACAGGCTGAAACCCAAAAGAGAGCAAATCCTGTTTCAATTGATCAACTGAACGCTGATCGGCGATTTCAAATTGTGCCACCGACTCTTCTGCATCGTTACATCCAACAGACGTAGAGACACCAGCAGACATTTTGGTGGGCCCCATTGGAAGAACAGCGTCTCTGAAAATTGCAGACTCTCTTGTGGAGATGGTAATACCCACGGTATTGAGAAAAATCCGTGATGCCACAAGGAATTGAACGAATCGTTTATCATCCACATTGTAATCGGCTTGAAAATCCTGACTAAAGGGACGAAGTCGGGGAAAGGAGAGTGCCACTTCAACGGCGGGATATTTTGTTTGCAGGTAAAAGGCGTGCAAAGCAGAAAAGAACACTTCAGTCTGTGGGTAAGCAAGCCCCAGAAGAGCTCCAACAGTAACCGAGCGGATATCGCTTAAACAGGCACGTTCAGGTGCATCGAGCCTGAACCGATAATCCCCCTTGGGTCCGCCGCTGTGAAGTTTTTTATACACCGGTTCCTCGTAGGTTTCCTGATAGATAGTAAGGGCGTCAACTCCACATCCGATCAGCTCGCGATACCCGGCTTCAGTAAGGGGGTAAATCTCTATAGCAATGGAGGAAAAGTACTCTTCAAGAATTTTCACACACCCGCTGAGATAGTGGATATCAACAAGCCCGGGAGCTTCACCGGTAAGCACTAAAATATGCCTGATCCCCGTTTCACTGATACGCCTGGCTTCAATCCGAATCTCATCCAAGGAAAGATGCTTGCGGGAGATTTTATTCTCAACAGAAAAGGAGCAGTAGGGACAGACGTTCTCGCACAGATTTGATACATAAAGAGGTGTAAAGAGAAATATCACATTGCCGAAATTGCGTCTGGTAATATCGCGTGCCCGACACGCCACCTCTTCCAAAAAGGGTGATGCCGAATCACTTAAGAGAGCCAGAAAGTCCAAAGGCGTTAACTTTCTTTTATCAAGAACAGTGCGTACTTTTTGCTCAGTCACCGAGGAGCAGTATGCCTGAAAATCAAACTCACGGTACAGTTTTAACTCTTCATAAAAACTCATTGGCAACACTATTCTCCAAGAAAACCGGTAAGTGGTGGCGAAGAAGCGCGTGCGGTTTTCGATGCAGCGCCCATTCCTGCCAAATATGCAAGTCGCCCGGCTTCAACCGCCAGTCTGAATGCCTTTGCCATTGCAACCGGGTCATCACTTGTAGCTATTGCGGTGTTGAGAAGCACTGCATCAACACCTAATTCCATTGCCTGTGCAGCATGGGATGGTTTACCCAAACCGGCATCAACTATAACGGGAATAGTCATCTCTGAAACCAGTATCTCTATAAGCTCAAGGGTTTTCAGTCCACGATTACTTCCGATTGGTGCACCCAGGGGCATCACTGCAGCCGCTCCCGCATCAGCCAAACGACGAGCGGCGTATAGATCGGGACACATATAGGGCAGTACAACAAACCCCTCCTTCACCAGAGTTTCAGTTGCGCGTACCGTCTCCTGATTATCGGGAAGCAGATAGGTGTTATCTGAGATGACCTCAATTTTTATCCATTCACCACACCCCATAGCCCTGGCAAGACGGGCAAGACGTATAGCCTCTTGAGCATTCCGGGCACCGGAGGTGTTAGGAAGAAGGATTTTGCCTTCCGGGACGTGCGCGAGCATGTTTTCAGAGGGGTTATCAAAGTCTATTCGCCTCAAAGCGACCGTTATAATATCACACTGTGCAGCTTCCAGCACATCCTTGATAATTCTGTCATCCCGGTATTTTCCGGAACCGGTAATAAGTCTTGACCGCACAACCTTTGAACCGATTACCAGTTGATCACTATGACTGTTCACCAATCAACCCCCTCCCACAAAACGAAGTATTTCCACTTTATCCCCGTGGCCGGGAGAAACGGAGTTAAATTGTGAGCGCTCGACAATAGC
>SKJJ01000043.1 GCA_007115975.1 Chitinispirillum sp. | reverse complement strand
TTGGAGTCTACTACTCCTCAATGATTTTAAAGACCCAAGCATTAAGCTGCCTGTTTTTATCAGATCATCAACTTGATTCTGTTTATTTTCCAAAGCCTTGCGTGCAATTACCCATACATTGTGCGTAAGTAGTGACCAGAGTATCTTTGAACTTCTGTTTTCAAACCCTTTCCGGGTTATATTTTTCCCAATGAATTTGCTTTTGAAAATGCCAATATGGCCTTCTGTCTGAGCGCCTCTTTTCTGCGTATTCCGAAACTTTTCATCTTTCATTTTGACGCAGAGCTCTTCAGGATTGCGGGGGCAGGTTGCGCTGAACAGTTTCTCATCTTCAAGGAATTTATCATTGGTTTTACTATTGAACCCCGGGTCTGTAGTAAATGATTCCGGACAGTAAATTTCTTTAATTCGTCTGATACTGTCTTTTACTGTTTTTGCATCAGATGAAGGCTTGTCTTTGAAAAAATCCCAGTCAACGATAATACCATCAGCCTGCTCTGCAAGGTACAAACCATTACCAAATTCCACATCAGCATTCATCTTGCCGCGTTGTATTACATGAATATTTTTCTCATACAGACTCAAAATCTTATCAGCATTATCTGCTTTCTTTTCACTTATAATTCTTGTGTGTGCAATCTCAATAATCGACGGAATTTGCTCAATTACATTTGACATCCTGCTCATTACCTGATGAGGCTGCTTCTCAGTCCAGTCTGTTATCAACCAGTCTTTGTCAAGAATATCGTAGTACCGATGTGCATGCTTCTCAACCTTTTTAAGGAGTCCTTTCATCACACGAAAAATCCTTTTACGCTCCTTTTTCCCACTGCGGTTACACCTTGCCTGTGTCATTGCTATTGTCAACTTATTCATCTCTTTAATAAAGCTGTCTGGTTGAGCCATTCGTTGAATCGCACTCTTGGACGGAGTCTTAACACCCCCAAGAGTATTTACACAAGTAAGCCAACGGAAGAGCTCACTGTCTGCCAGTCGACATGCAAATTTGTGACAACTTTCGTTGGTTAAATGAAGAAGAATTTGTACTCTGAAGGCAGTGCGTAGATAGGGGATTTTATCAGCATACTTCTTAATTTTCTCAATTAATCCGATGATCAGTTTTTCTTCGGCTTTGCTTTGTTGAAGAAGGTAATCAATCTCCTCAAGCTGAGCACGGAATTCCATGTAGTCCAAAGGACCATAAACTGTAGAAAGTGGTGGCCTTAATTCGGTTTGAAATGCTATATTCACAGAAGCTCCCGTTTGTTTTTTTGACTTCACAAACAGAAAAATAAAACAGGCCTAAACGGACCGAAAACAAATATCATTGTTTCTGGTCCGTTTCTTTTTAGCCTAACAGTTTGATTTTATTAGCGATTCAGCCAGTGGGACAGGCTCTAAATATGCGGTGGCTGCAAAGGAAACTTTCTGTAGCTGGTGGGAGCAAATTCTGGAGAGACCGAAAAAAAATCTGCTGATATGTTCGGTGTGTGATAGCGGGAGTTACTGTATGTCTCAGGGAAGAATACCCTGATAAATTGTCACACTGATATCGAATACTTTTCCCTATAAATAATATAGCAGAAAAACAGTTAGGTGGTCTGAGCGCATCGCTCAGCAGGTTCTTCTTGGATCTTTAATGCAGAAAAACAGTTGATGTTGAGTATCTGTTTCGGAGCATCTTCTGTTCGGCAGTTCTTTTCTGTGCCGCTCTTAATCTTTCCTCCACCCGAATCCGGGAAGAGCAGGTTTGAAAGAGTTGTAAGAAATGCTACCCGTTCTGAGGAAATAAGAGGCGGCGGCGGAGAAAGAAAAAAGCCACTCAGATATCCAGAAAAAACTAATTTAAACTGATAATAATAGCGTCCAGAATTCATGATGGTAAGGCAATATGGAAAAACCAAAATTTCGTGATATCAATCATCTTGGATGGGGATACACTTCTGAAAAACAGGTACAGAAAGAAAAGGAAGAGCAAAAGCGTCTGGCTCAGGAGGATATGGAACACTCTGACGCGATGGAGCAGACAGCTCGAAAAGAAAATTTTAAAGCAGAAATGTTTGATCCGAAGTGGTTCCATTTTGATCCTGAACGGGCTGAGCAATCACCTGACAGTGTTATTTACGGTGACAAAATCATACTTCATGTAAAAACAAAAGACATTGTAAAAGGTGCAGGAGTTGACTTTGTAGTAGCTGATAGTGCCGCAAAATCTTCCTGGCTTACAGAACGCAAACTACGTGCACGAGTAAAAAATGATACTGTGGAAACACAATGGGTGGTAGACAGAAACAAAAACGACAGCGCTGAACCAGATTTCAAGTTCAGTGCTTCTTATGAAGGTTATTCGGGGAATGCATCTATTCGCAGTACTCCGATACCTTTGGAAAGAATAAAACTGTTGGAATTTGATTTATCAGAATAAGGGTTGGGTAATATATATGCGATTTAATCATCCGATAGAGGGAAAAAACGCTCAGGATTTATTTGATCTGAATATCAACGGAACTGGAGGTTTCTTCCCCATTGGGAAAAACAGTGCCTGGCACGGCGGAATTCATTTTGACGGTGAACACACACTACTGGCGATAGCTGATGGTGAGGTGGTAGCCTACAGATTCAGTAAGGAATACCTTGAGTACACCAAAGAGGATAAAACGTATCGTTACTCTAATTGTTTTGTTCTTGTCAGGCACACTATCTCGACACCCAACGGAGCAACACTTTCATTTTTCAGTCATTATGGTAACTGCGCACCATTTGACAGTGAATCAAAACCCCACCCTGACTTTCTTAAACAAAAATGCTATGAAATCACGGCAACAGCCATTAATGTGCGCAGTTCAATGGAAAGTTCCACTGCCGATAATATCATAAAGATTGATGGCAAAGACAAGCAGTTATCCAAAGGTGAAAATGTTTTCGCGACAGCGGTGGATGACAGGTGGGCCAAAATCGATGGTAAAGAGGAGTACTTTGTTTTTGCCAATTTTACAAAAGAGGTTTATGTCAGTATTGAACCAGAACTCGACAAAGTGGTTACCTGTTCTGTTCCGGTAAAAGCTGGTGACATCATTGGGTACACAGGAATTTTTGAAAGAAAGAATCAGCCTGAAAACCAGAGGCATGTTCATTTTGAGATTTTCTCTGCAGATAACGTTCCTGCGTTCATTGCGAATCCCAAAGAAGACGGTAAAAACAGGCCTACAGCTTTAAAGATCAGCTCCGGTGCAGTGTTAAAGAAACAGGAGAAAAAATTCAGCGAAAATGACCTGCAGATGCAACTCGCTGTTACAAAAGGTTCCAGACTGCTGATACTGGATCACAGGGATTCAGAATACCTCTTTGTGCGTGAACATGAGATAATCCGGGCTGTACCTCACAGATTCCTTAGCTGGCAGAGCACAGAAAATCATTACCTTATAAATTGGGACCATGCAGGGGAAGTCAGCAAAATCTTTGACTCTTATGAGTTTGAAAGAACTGATACTTTCCTGTTTTTGGAACGGGCCGATGTAAACGGGAATCCTGTGCAGCAAAGAGATGCTCCAAACCGGATTGTAAAATTTGTCTGCGATGAGGAATACGCGGAGCGTTTTTGGGTAAAACGTTCAGACTTTGAAGAGGTCGATGATAAAACAGCGGTTGCTCAAACCGATTTGAGTTCAGTGTATAGACATAACCCTAACACCATGAAATATGAGATAGATGCTGGAAGTGTTACGGATGATTCATTTATCAAAATTGAAGCGTGTGAAACTGCAAAAGATGAAACGGGAGTGCTTTGGTATAAGGTAAAGGCAGATGGAGTTGAGGGATGGATATCACAGACAGACCCGCTACTTGAAAAGCAATCTGTTTTCGACTGGAAAGGGTTCAGGGTAGTTAAAGAGGATGGAGACTGTGCCTATGACATGCTGATTAATTACAGGCGCACACCTCCTTTTTTCAAGAAAATCTTTGAAGAGATAGATGTATCTGGTGACAAAAAGATCTGTAAAGAGGAGATGCTGGAGGCTCTCAGGGACAGCACTATTTCTGAGCGGTTATCAAAGCTAATCTGTTTTCATCCATCTGAGTGGTGGGTGGATTCTGAGTTCAGTTACTGGAATTCGGTATTTTTGCACTCCAGTGAAGAGCAGAAAAATGTGCTGAAAGAACAGTTAAGGAACCTGTGCTGGTGGGGTGATGTGGCAAAGGGAATAGATGATTTTCCTGCGGAGCCGAATGTCTATCATTTTCATCCGGTAGCGTTTGTGGAAAATATGAAAAAGATGAATACTGGACTGCATTTCCCATTAAAAAGAATACCATATAACCATCCTGACAATTTTAAAAATCCTTTTTACCAAGAATTCGACTATACAGATTATTCAAAAAGGGCAGCTCCTTTTGGGGCTCAGAGAGGTAGCAACCGTTTACATGCTGCTTCTGACCTTTATACCGATGTTGGAGAGCCGGTCTACTCAGTTGATGATGGAAAAGTCATTTCGGTAAGTTTTTTCTATATGGATACATGGCAGATAACGATCGAACATGAACACGAGTTGACATCTGGTTGCAAAATGGTGATTCGGTATGGTGAAGTGAGTAAACTTCAAACGGATATTCTCGTAAAATCTGGCGATCTGGTTAAGAAAGGGCAGCAAATTGCAAAAGTAGGGAAACTAATCAATAACAACGGAACGGAATTTCAACAACCAGATGGAGAAGTACGTGGTATGCTTCACCTTGAAATGTACACTGGCGAAGATACCGGGCCTTTAAGTCTGAATTCATCACAATCACCCTATGTCCAAATGCGATATGCCAAATCAAATTCATTCTCTACCGGCCGTTCATTTCTACGACGGAAGGATCTTTATGATCCATTGCCAGAACTTGTAAAGATGTATAATTCATCAAGTCTAACCAAGTAAGAGGGTTATTATGATTAGAATACTACTTTTATTGCATTTAACAATTGTTTTCTTGTCCTGTAAAAGCGACGAGCCTAACTCTATAAAGAAAATTGCAAACGATAATGACGTCACGGTGCAAAATGGCTATGAATTGCCAGTTGAACCTGAACAAAAAAGTACAGCTCAGAGTGTAGGAAAATCCCATTTTGTAGAAAGTAAATTGCCTTATTTTAGGAGCAGGCAGGGTTACTTTATTGCAAAAGACCCAGAAATCACTAAAATGCTTTTGGACTATGAGCAGGATTCTTTACCGAAATTTGGTGACCAAATAACAGTTGCTGGTATGTTGAGAAAAGACACTGTAAATGGTCAAATATTCAATTGGCTTAAAATTGAAGAACACAACAAAAAAATCCCGAGTCTTTTTTTATCTCACTTTGAGTTTCCTTATGTGGGAGAAGGGCGGGATATAAGGAGAATACAATCGGATGGTAAAGTTAGAGGTGGACGTTCAGGTATTTATGTGGACCTACCTGATGCTATTTCAAATTTTTTCTTATACATGAGAGACACCATTGGTTGGCAAAGAAATAAGGGCTTTATGTCACTCTCTGATTTCGATGGCGAATCTGGCTGGATTAAAAAAGGGGTTCGGATAAGCTCTGATAGTCTTTCTTTTTATGCCGCCGTTCAACTGTTTTTTCACATTGCCCACCCTTATCATAAGGATTTTGAACTGCGGAAGAATTATCTCTTCAATGATGTCGTAAACATCTGGTATGCTACCTTTGAAATTCCGCAGTTTAATACAGAAGGTTTTTGTCGGGTGATTGAGAGAAATGGTTTTGTTCAGATATTGGCTGAATATATCATGGCTGAGGAAGCATTTAGTTATGATGAGTGGACCAATTTAATAGAAGAGGTAATATCAAAGGGAGATTATAATTCAAATGAGTGGAAGGAAATCATTTCTGGGGATGGCCATTTTGAAGTGATTCTTTCAACAATAAAAAACTAACTGCTTTCTGGAAAAAAATAGGAGCCGCCGCCGGAAAAGGGATCAGAACGGGTAGCACATCTTACAACAGGCCCATGCCGGGCGAGTACGCCCCAAATTGCTCTACACTAAGGTAGGTAAAGTTATCGCCTTTCAACCTCGAGGACTCGGCCGACAGGCAATAACTTTACAATATTATAGTCGCAACTTCGGCATGGGCCAGAACGTAGAAAATAACCAAACTTAATTGCACGCGGATCATACTTGTAGTCCAGATGCTCAATACCCACAAATCTTTAACAAATCGATCGGGGTGTGATCAATTTCCCACCTCAAACCTTCTGTGATGGTTCCGCCGATAACATTTGCAGGTTCAGTTATATTGAACATACGCTTTCATGGCATATTTAGGGTAATCGATTCCATTTATTCTTATGTACGTCAGGATGTACCCTTCAAAGGTTATGATACAATCCTGGCCCTCCTTTATATCCACACGGATAGCCCTTTCTCCTATCGCAGCACTTGTTCCAAAATGAGCCATATACTTTCCAGGCTTCACATCGTTGAAAGTAACAGACCGGTCTAAAGAGTATTTGCTGTAATTGATACTGTCATCCTTTTCATCATGAATGCATAAGATCATTTTCTGATTTGCCGGAAATAGAACAGTTGAATTTACGGCTTTCAAGGTAACAGAAGTTTTTTTGGAGGAATTTAAGATATCACAGCTAACAAAAATGACCGTAAACAACGCAATCGGTAGTAATAAACCAGTATATTTTTTCATCCAGTCCACACCTCTCATTATTGTTAACCTACTTTATCTGTTAAGGTGTTTAAAATAGTAATTGGGCACACAATTATTTATACAGTAGAAAGGAATTAAAAAAATAGGATATGTTTGGCTCATTCAAGGCTAAGGATGATATCCGCAGTCACCCCCAAAACAAAATACCTCGATCGGTTGATGTGATTCCGTTGAACGAAGCCGAGCGATTGCAATAACCCCTATTTATTGTAGAGGAAATTATATACCGTTCTCTTGCCAAGAACCATTGGTAATGTAGTATTGGCTTTTACAGCGTGGTATGGGCCGGGAAAAACATACGAAATTAGTGAGCCTGTGGATCGTTATGAAATTTGCCGGTTGTAACCCCTTGACTTTCATTCTTCTGTTCTGTCTACTATTTTAAGCTTAAATATCCAGCCTTCATACTGACTTAAAAGTCTCCAAAACGTATCCTTTGTAATTATTTTCCCGTCTACAACCAGGGTCATTGTATCATCTGGACCATCCGGATCATCGTTCCAGGCAATTCTCCCAACAAGCTCATTTTTTTTACCTAATGTCATTGAACCATCAGGTGTGGTTTTTGATAGGTACCTCTTGTTAATTCCTCTCTTAATTTTTGCCTTTAATTGCAGTTCAGCGTACTCTATATCAGTATCAAATGGGAATAGGGTTACAAACTCGTATGGTTCATTCTTTTCATTCTCCACCACCTCAATGGCTTCAGATAATAAACCATTGGGACAGGGAAATGTGCTGATTTTAAAATGTCTTCTCTTTTTCCACTTATCCGTTATGAAAAAATCATAACCTTCTTCCAATGTGCTGTGTGTGAAGACTTTTTCGTCAAATTTCATTGATTGCCTTTGTTATTTGGTATTCATACCTGATGCGTTTTTTTGTTTTGGCGCGGGCCGTAGTCAACTTTTTCCCTGCATACCTGTCTTAAGGGCAGGGCGTGCTCTGTGTCTACTCATAATCACACCCTGTTTGCTATTTTTTAGGCCAATCTCCATTTACATATTTATCTACTGCTTCAAAAGGTACTCCATAATCACCTTTTTTGTTTCCAAGGAAAGTGTAGAAATTGTTGTTTATGCTCATTTCTATACTGTTAATGTTTTTTGGTGAATCATAAAACAGAGTAGCTATCTTTACCACATTAATACTACCGACCAGCCTCCGGTCTGTATTTCGACCGGCATCAGCGGGCCCTTGATATTTGTACCACGAACAGCAGAGTCGTATTTCACTGGCTACATCAAAAATTGTTTCAAAATGAATTTTTTTCCTAACCAGTGTAAAAAGGGTATACTCATGAATCAATAAAAGCATTGGTGTTTTACCAATCATAGTAATGTCGATTTTCCAAAAATCACCTTTTCTTTCGTTTAAGCTATTCCAGTTAATGCGAAAGCGATCTGCTGCTTTTTTACTCAAATTTATCATGGTGCCACTTATCCCTATATTTTATGAAAAAAAGTGAATCTGGAGCTCCTCGTTACTGGCTACTCAGGCGGAGGTTGTATTGCCCTGTTCAGTAGTTGAACCTTGATTGAAAATATAGTATAGGAAACAGTGGAGTGGTAGTTTGATATTACAAAAGAGAGTCTGTTGACAATAACCGTTGTTAGGGTAAAAAAGTATTCACACACTCTCTATCTCTCTACTCCCCCCCCCCCTAAACAATCAATAAAATCAACAGTAAAGGGATTATAACGCCAGAGAGCTTCGAAGAACGCAGAGGCAAAAAAAATAGAGTTTCGGACCGGAGAATTCACCACTCTCTCTCTCAATTGTGCTATCGGCCCGCAACGTATGGCAAAACCTTGGGCGCCGTTGCGGCAGGCCCTATTTTCAAAAGATTTCCGGTTACAACAGATCGTATAAAAAAAAGAGGCTGTGTCACTTAAGATGACAGCCTCATACATTACGAAAAAAAACGGAGGACGAGGGACTCGAACCCCCAAGACCGCAAGGTCGGCGGTTTTCAAGACCGCTGGATTACCAATTATCCTAGTCCTCCTGAATTTTGGTCTATAAAAATAGTACATTGTAGAGGAGTTGTCCAGATTAATGAACAAATAGCAGTCTCAGCACTGAAATCAGACTTACATTTCGGCTAGGAATGGAATCCGGGGCGGCGGTTGTGTTGGGAGGAGATTGGATAGAGAGCCGGATCCGCCATCCCTCATCAGGTTTTTCCGAAAAGCTTGGTCGTCTGTTCCGCTCCTATCCTGACACCTCTCTTTTTTCAATCAAAAAGGCGGAAAACCAACAATATTTCAAGGTTGTTTCAGTTTCAGCAAAATTTCGTTAAGCATCAATTTTTTGGTGCGAAGGATCTCCTTGTAGGTGGAGTTGTCGGTGTGAGCAATCTCCATTCTAAGATCTGAAAGGGTGTTTTCAAGCAACTCTGTTAACAGCTCATTTTGCTGACTGGTGATATCTATGGAAGCCATACCGTACCTCCTGGGGGGTGGTTTATACGCCAAGCTCTTTGCATAAATCGAGAAAATGTCCCTTGAAAAGATGAATTCGCGGAAGTTCAAGTTCTTGAAGTTCACGGGCTATTCTGCCGCTCTCCTGCTGTGCCATTTCTCTGATAAACTCCCTCTTTATCTCTTCTGCCGTAGCAAGCTGAAAATGGTAGTGATCTTTGTCGTAACGGGCAACCTCCTGTACATCCTTCAACATCTGTTTCTCACGGTCGGTAGAATACTGCTGCGCAAGGGCCTCCAACACCGGATCAAATATGTTGCTATCGAGAAAATTCAGCAACTTTTGCCGTACTCTTTTTCCGTGATCCATACCGCCTCCACTACCGCAATGGCTCTCTGATCGAAAGAACCTGCAAAAAACAGGCCGTCTTAAAGAGATGCACCATAGATTACGTTTGTTCTCCTGAGTTGTACGATATGACACAATGAAAGTCCGATTCCATCGCATCTGTTCCATTTTTACCAAAAAGGGATCAGTAAAAACAGGTGGGTGAGCCATGAAACCCTCTTATCTCTTGGAGTTGAAAAAAATCGTAGCAGTGCCTGACTGAGGTGTGATAACCGGACTAATGGTGTAGAAAATGTGGTGGCTCCGGAAGAAAATAATCTTAATTTCGTTCATTTTCGGGTATTTCGAGGCAAATTCTCTTCTCCTAAAAAACAAAATAGCCACAAAAAGCACAAAAGGAGACGGAAAATGGAAAAGCTATCACACGCACCTCCGGTGTAAACCCAATTTAGGAATCTCTTCGCCAGGCAATGCGCCGAGTGGCTGTGTGAAACCCAAGATGACAGTGAATGTATCGGCGCAGACGCAGAGAGTGAGACGGAAATCAGTGAGAGGAATGGTAGGCATACCCGATGGTTGCCACATTGAAACTGTTGGTAATGGTATACGGGTATAAAGATTGGTTGAGAATTTGTCGGGTGGAAAAAAATATGAGCCAGGAAGGATTCGAACCTTCGACTCTCGCCTTAAAAGGGCGATACTCTACCGCTGAGTTACTGGCCCATAAATTTGCCGAAACCGGCAAAGTCTGAAAAAAATATATAATTCGTCGATCAAGTGCAACAAAAACTCAACATCAAATACAAAATCAGAAAAATACCCGTGCATCAAGAGAGAAAACGTGCAATGGGGAGCTGTACTGCTCTGAACCAAACGGTCGGTTAAGTTCACCTCTGTACACCCCGCTTATGTTAAAATTGGTGGAGGTCTGGATATTTGCAAAAAGTGAAAATATGTGGGATGTACCGGATGAATTTCCGCCGCCGATTCTGTAATCAAGTGGAGCAGTAAGCGGCAGATGTGAAAAGGTGTATGAAAGTTGCGCATGGCCTCTGCCGTGGGGTCTCCATGAAATTCCAGGTCTAAGCTGAAGATAAAAACTACTGTCCGGGGCTAATGCGGAAGAGGGGTTTTGAGGGGTTCTGTTCACTTTTCCACCCTTTTGTGTCACGAAAAGCTCCAAGTCATTAAATGGTCTCCAGATTTGATTAAGCTCAACACTGCCATCCTTAAGTGAGAAAGCATTGTGAAAATCGCCGGACTGAAAAGATGAAGTGTCATCTCTGGTACTATAGAGGTATTTGGCTTTCGCGCCCAGAGTAAATGAACCCAGTTTTCTTTCTGCCGAAATTCCTGGCTCAAGCCCCTTTTCCCTGTAGCTTCTGAGCTGGCGCAGGGTGCTTAGCAGATATATTTTGCCGTTCCAGTCTGAGTCGGGTCTGTAGGTGATATCCTGACGGTATGAGAGGTCTGCATATCGAAGTCCGGGATGCCAATTTTTATCCTCCCTGGGCATAAGGGTGAGAAGACCTGGAAAACGGGAGGCAACCTCTCTGTTTTGAGCATCTATATGCTCCTCCATAAACAACACACCCTGCCATGAAAGGTCCCCCATCACTCCCGGATCATCAAATGGCCGGTAGTGCCAGTCGGCTTCAAAAGAACTTTTCCTTATCTGCTGCATCGATGTACCCTCATACATCTGCTGCTCTCTTAAATAGTAATCACCAAGGTTATCCGGCACATACTCTCTTCTGAGTGTATCGTAGGAGTGAGTGCCACGCCCCTTTCCTATATATACCGGAATCTGAACAAAACGGGTTCCAAGCTCCTGGTTGCTACGGTAATTCTGACGGGATGAAAACCCGCTTCCCTGAGGGTACACCTCAGAAAGAAGAGAGATGAGAAAAGTGGAGGAGGTGCTCTTTTCGTAATTAACCACCTTGTGCCAGTGACTTTCACCTCTCACATTCCAGCCCGGAACAATTCGGTGGTTAACGGACTGGTTCCATTCAAGAGAGTGGCCGGTGTCGGATGCGGCAGTGGAGGCCTCTGCGCTTCGAAGATGAGAAAAGGTGAAATTCTGTTCAGCGTTGAGCGGAAGAAAACGCAGATCTAGGCCATAAGCAATAGTCCCTTTTCCCGCCATAAGAGTGTCAGCCGACCACTGATCTCTGTAGCGGAGCCCAATGTTTACAGGGTCAAGATAAAGCCAGCTGGTGATTGTCTGCTGATGAGAAAAACGGTTATGAGCGTTGTGGTGTCTGAAAATAGCTCCACGGTGTGAAAGCGTAAGCTTGTCATCAAAAAAGTAGAGACCCGTTTGGCCCTGGATTTTTTCGGTCTCAACAAGGGAGTCTCTGTAGCTCTGCCCACCCCCAACCTCAATGGTCATTATGGACAGGGGGCTAAAGCCAATGGTTGACTCCCAAAGCTGGCTTTGATAGTGTTGATCACTAAAGTGTATCCTGTCCCAGGATTCCCGTTGCTGCCAGCCCGAAATCAACTCGTTTTTAAACTCCCTGGAACGGAACATGTAATTTGCATCCAACCAGATACTCAAAGGCTCTCTGCTGTGATCACCGGCTGCCAGATTGATTACTGCAGCAGAGGAGAGGTTGTTGTCATTGTCACGTTCGGAAAACAGGTTCTGATCCATACTCCTTCCTGCAATATTCACCTGTGCGCGTAGGCTTCCATGATTAACGGCAAACTCAAGTTCTCCTGCAATCTCCCGCTGCGGTGGCGCAAGGGGTGTATCGGGAGTATAATTTCCCTGCCCTGAACCAACATACCGGTATACCGGTTCGCTGTAGCGGATTACCGAAGAGTCCAATTCATAGGAACCAGAGAAGGGATCATCCGTGGGAGTAAAATGGACCTCGTGGAAATTGAGATTGTTGTGGGGTTCCAGCGGATTAAAAGGCGAATAGACAAAGATAGTATCACCGGTTGTTTTGCCGGGCACCCTTTTGTAAAGAGGAAGGTAGCTGCTTCGTTCTGCAACATTTTTAGGATGAACCGGACGGGCCACAGGGTAGAGGGCTGGTGAATCTCCTGCTTCTCTGAGAGAAGCTATCTGCTTCTTGGTTAAAACCATCTCAAGGGGATGATTTTTATTGTCACTCTCGCTCCAGAGTGCGCCTTTAAGGGAGAGCGTTGATTGCTCTGAATAGTAGGAACCGGCTGTACCTACAAGACTTCTTCGATAATCGAAAATCCGGTACTCATATTCGATACGTATGAGATCCTCATCTCGTATAAGAACTCTTGGATTAAAGGTGATTGATCCAAGATCATAATCGACATAAAAATCCTTGTCCCTGCCCTCCTTCAAATCCGTTCCGTTTAACCGTACTTCAACCGTTCCGTTAACAGGTGTGATTATACCCCGCTCTCCTTTACCGCTAAGGTAATAGGGGCCCTGAACTCCGCTTCTGCCAGGTACGGTCTGGACCGTATGTTTCCCACCGGAGAGAGACCCGAATGCAGAAAGGTTCGCTCTTGGGGGTGTAAGGGCCACTGAGAGGCCCTTGATCTTTTTGGTTCCGGAAAAGATTCCATCCATGGGCCAGCGGGTAAACTGATCGCCAACACTGATGGAAAAGAGTTGATTTTTCAGCGTAACAAAGATCATATCGAAATCACTGATCTCCCTTGTTGTCCCTTCAAGTGAAGAGCCCTGGTCGGTTAGGTGGGCAGTAAGTTCCGTTCCCGGCCTGATCTCCCCGCCGGCTACAATATCAAGTCCCTGCTCAAGAGTTATCTCTCCGTAGCTTCCCATGGTAACACCAAAAGATTTGTACCCGGAAACAGTAAGGTTGCCGTGGTGTTCTGGAAGTGAAGGCGAAAATGGTTTAATGGTGTCCATAACAGCAGAATCCTCAATATCTATGTAGCGTGGTGTAAAAAGAGAGTGGACCTTGGGTATTCCGTAAAAAGAGCTGGTGTAGGTAACGGTGAAGGTGGATGCGCTGTCCAGGGGTTGAGAAAAAAGAAGAGCATTGCGGGCTTGGAGAAAAGTCCATGGAGGGGTGTTGGAGGAGTCACAAAAGGCTATGCTGAGAGAGGCTTTATCAATGAAGCGTGTACCCAGTTCATAGGGTCCCGGTCCTCCATCTGCTACGATAAGCGTGTCGATACTCTGGGCAGTGGAGAAACAGAACAGTGCCAGAATAGACAAAATGATTTTTAAATTAATGATAACATCCAGCCTTTGTGATACGACCAATTACCAGTTAAGTATAAAAATGGTTATTGCAGGTGCGGGTTTTCAGCTTATGGAAAAAAAAGAGATGGTTTTTTGGTGGAAAGAGGGGAATGTCGGGTGCTGGGGGTAAGGCGAGAGAACTTCTTGGTTTCCCACCCCTACCCTCGGTTCACTTTTTTTATCTGCTTGAGTAGTGGAGCCTCAGCCAAATACCGTGAGTGGATTTTCGATCAGGAATCTCAAGGTCTGCTGGTTGTCTAAGGTGGCGCCGGTAGGTGTAATCAAGGGTGAGTGCTCTGCTTAATCTCCAGCTTACTATGGAACTGAAATCTAAATCGGGACTGGCAATACGATTCTCCGGAGCAATTGGGGCGAATATTTTCAGTTCGATCTCTGCAGTGGCGAAATGGCCCATCCGCAACAAGCCACTGACTGATGCCTGGGGGCCGAATTCAAAAATTGAGATACTGCTTTCGGGGAAAAGGACGTTGCTTTTGGTTATCCGCTCTGCATAGAGGAGGGAATCATCAGTTGACTGGTAGTTGACTCTTGAAGACTCTATTCTTCTGTATCGATCGGCATAGACAGAGTAGGTGCTTCCAAAACCTAGACGCATTTTGGATTCAAACATTCGGAACGTGGCAACATCTGCGTTTACTCCTGAGCCTAAATCTATAGTGATGGGGGAAAATGCAGGTTCAATTTCCATGGTTTCTGTGGAGTCAAACGCGAACGATGTATTGAAAAAGTAGTTGGTGTCGACCTTTGCGAACCAGTTGTCGTCACCGCGTCTGATCTTTTCAGGAAAAAGCGAGGTGTTGAATTCCAGTCTGCTGTATGGCCCTAACCATGATAAAAACCGCCAGATAAACATGGAACTCATGGTGAGTTTGTCGGGAGTATTGATCATATTGGGAATATCCCATCCTGAAATATTAAATCCCTCTTCGAGTCTCAGTCTGGAAGTCCATTCAACTGGTTTTTTGCGGTAAATTATCCAGGTGTCGATAAGCAAGCTTAATGTCAGGGAATTTGATGAAGTGCTGAGCTCTTCGTCATGATTGATTTCGGCATTAAACTGCGCATTTCCACCTATATTTGCCCCATATCGCCAGTTCGGCGTTATACTGGTGCTTTGGGTCATATGGACTATGCCGCCACCCATGATCTGCTGATTCTGCGCGTTCTGAATCAGCAGAAAACGGGTAAATTCTCCGGGAACAAGCCGTACAGTAACAAAATTGGTAAGGGTGGAATACCCCTCACCCACTCCTATGATTTTGTAAGTACCGGGTCTTACAACCCATGTTCTCACATTTTCACCCAGCTCTATGTTGGCCCCATATCCTCTGCCGTAAGGGTCAAACTGATCGATTCTGGCGATCTCATACTCTCCCCTGATAGGCATACCCTGTTCATCAACGATTTCTATAATCAGCCCCGACCAGTCGGGTAGAAGAGGTACAGTTCTCCCCTCGATGATCTGTATCTCACGGGCCATTCTCTGGCGGTGAGAACCGCTGCCAATGAGTACAAAGTATTCCCCGGGTTCCAGGGCATAGGTACGGCCGGTTTCCCCGGATGTCACATAATCACCGTCACTGTTTATGATTTCAAGGTCGGGCTCGTAGTGTGTATCGGAAAAACGGGGGATGAATATACCACCTTTACCGAAGGGTATAATTGTCTGATCCGCTGCCATCTGTTCGGTGAATGATGGTGCATCCCAGGTTTGAGAAACGGTTTGGATCCAATCTTCGCCTTCGGTGGGTTTCTCTTTTTGCGGTTGAGAAGTTTGCGAGGGCACGGTGTGTCGTATTCTGTTGAGAAGCTCCTCTGAGAGCTCTTCTCCGGGGAGATCGGCATACGGCGTGATGCTTAGAGCAAGTAGAAAAAGAAGCGATTTGGCATGGATTATTTTCATCGTTGTTCCATATTGTTAGTCAGACCCGGTGATTGAATTGTCAGGCTGTGCTATGTCGGTTTCTCCTGCACTTATGATGCCAAATTCCTCAGCAAGCTGTGCATCAATATCCTCTAGTGCCATGGTCATAATGTATTCAAGAATATTTGAAAGCTCCCTGATTACAAATTCAGCCTCCTGCTGATATACCCTTCTTCTGAGGCTGAAGCGGCGGCTGTAGATAGTCCTTCCGTCACTGATACGGGAAAGGTATATTCTCATGGCCATATGTGCAAAGGTCAGGTCTTCACTGTCATACTCCTCCAGCGCTTCAATTGAACCGGATAGCTGGTAATCAGGCGTTCTCCCCTCATCAAACCTTCGTACCGTAGCGCTTACAAGGTTTGAACTCACCAGGTGTTTATCGATAAGGTCGGTAATCATGCGGGTTGGTCTGACCGCCCAGTGTCGGTAAACGTAATACTGCAGTTGAAAGGGGTTGAGACGGTACACAATCTGGTTGCGATTGTAGGCCTCTTCTATGGAAAATTCCTTTATTCTGATAACAAATGGGTAGGGCTCCTCAAATCGGCGGTTTTGTATAGGTGAAGAGACATAATTAAGAGTGTAGTATTGTCTGTTTGGTATTGCACACCCTGAAAGGAGAAGAGCCGCTAAAGAGACCAAAAGGATCATTGTAGCTGATAGTTTCATCTGATCTCCCTTTCCCTGCTCTCTCCCCGTAAGAGAAGAGAGGGGTTTTCAGCGAGCAATCTAGTAAGCTGATTGGTGTTGTCTGAGGCTTCACGAATATTTTCCATGCTGATTGAAAAATCCTCTCTGGTTTGTAAAACCATGAGTGAAAGCTGATCGGTAAGGTCGTTCATTGATCCAACGGCGGATTCAAACCGCTCAAGCACCGAGGCGATGTTCTGGCTTGACAAATCTTCATCAAAGGCTTTTGTAAAGCCTTTGATGTCATCTGCGATGCGGCTTACTTTATTGATAACATCTTCTGATGAACTGGTCATCCGGGTTATTCCCGGCATCGCCCCGCTGAAAAACAGACTCACATCGTTACTCATCTGTGCCACATTGTCCACAATGTTTTTTATCCCTCCAAGACTGTCGGGATCAGTAAGGTGGGTGAGGTGATCAAGTAGAAGATCAATCTTTTCGGTTATGGTTTCTGCCCTGCCGCTAATGGATGCCATCATTGACATACGGGTGGGTAACTCCGCACCACTCTTCAGAAGATCAGCTTCATTGCTTCCTCCAGAAATTTCTACATATTTCAACCCTGTAATACCCATGGCACCCGTGGTTGCAAACATATCGACCTTCATTGGAAAGTCGCTCTGTATTTCAAGCATAACTTTAACAAGAGACAGATTATGCGGTTGATAGGTTATGCTCACAACATTGCCAATGGGTATTCCGTTAAATTTCACCACGGCTCCCTGCTCCAAACCACTGAGTGATTCCCCTTCAAAATAGGCAACAAAAGAGTTGAAGTCATTGGTAAAACGGAGCCCCAAAGGAATGGCAAAAAAGAGTACCATCAAAACGGTTGCTCCAACAACAAAAACACCAAGCCGTGCCTTTTGTGAGGCAGAAATACTCATTTTGTATACTCCAGGGTAAAATCGGGTTTCTCTATCTGCTGCTGGCTTATCGTGAGTTCATTGCGTTTGAAAAAATCAGCCACCGGTCCACTGTCCATTTTTTGAGCTTCACTCAGTTTGCCGTCAAAAAGAATGTTCCCTTTATTTAAAAAAAGGATTTTGTCGGCTATCTTTTCAATAGAAAAAATCTCATGAGTTACAACAATGATAGTGATACCAAGACCGTCCCTGAGTTTAAGTAACAGATCATCAAGCCCTGCACTGGTCACCGGGTCAAGACCGGCTGAAGGTTCATCACAAAAGAGCAGTGGTGGGTCGAGCGCCAGTGCCCGTGCAAGTGCCGCTCTCTTTTTCATACCGCCGGACAACTCCTCAGGATAAAGAGCTGCGGCGTGATGCAGATCAACCTGGGAAAGCTTGTAGTGCACCATCTCTTTTATGAGTTTTGATGGCAGAGTGGTGTGCATCGTAAGCGGCAGTGCGATATTGTCCTCTACTGTTAAAGAACCGAGCAGTGCGCCGTTTTGAAACAGCACACCTGTTTTTCTTAAGATTTGTGAGGTTCGAAGCGAATCGGGATCCCCCAGCTCTTCACCGAACAGGCGTATAGTGCCGGCATCTGCTTTTAAAAGGCCAACAATTGCTTTGAGCAGAGTTGTTTTTCCGCATCCGCTTTTGCCAAGGACCACCTTAACCTCAGAACGGTTGAAATCGGCGCTTAAGTTGTTGAGCACCACTGAGTCACCGTACTTGATAGTCAGATCTTGAACGGATACAATCACTTCACTGCTAGGCAATGGTTTCTGTCTTTCCATAAGTTTTTGAAGCCCTTAAACCACTATGCAAAAATAGTATACCGTTAAATCTACTACATTGTAACTCGTGGGTGCATAATGATTGGGAGATACAACCCCCGGCTTATCGTAAGTCTTTGATGTATAAATTCAGGACAGAGTCCGGGCGATCTGATAGCAAGTGAGCAGGGCCATGAGGCTGCAGCGGTTAAAAGCCCACGTTAGAGTAAAAAAGCTTTTTGCAACGGTCTTGCTTGCAAAAATCTGGAGCAGTGAACCGGGTATCGGCTTTGGGGGTTCTAATCTGAGATGTTACTCTGAGTCATCCTCAGCCAGCGTTTCACTTCTCTCTTCGCGCCACGCCAAAAGCTGGCGGGTACGGCTGGGATGTTTAAGCTTGCCTAAAGCCTTTGTTTCAATTTGCCTTACCCGTTCCCTTGATATTTTAAAGATCTCACCAATCTCTTTAAGGGTCTTGATCCTGCCATCGTCCAAACCGAAACGCATTATGAGTATCTCTTTTTCCTTTGGGGCCAGAGAGTCAAGGACCTGTTTAATCTGGTCACGCAGGTAAAGAAGAGACATTCGCTGGGAGGGATCAATACACTTGGTGTCCTCAATGTACTCGCCAACAGTGGTGCCGTTTTCTCCGCCAAGCTCCATATCAAGAGAGATCGGCTCAACAGAGTATTCCATCGCCATCTGTACTTTACTTATCGGGCACCCGAGTTCGGTGGCAAGTTCTTCGTGACTCGGTTCATAGCCATACTCCATTACCCATTTTCGGCACAGACGAATAGTTTTATTGACAAGGTCGAGTGTATTGGCTGGTATACGTATGGCTTTGGATTTGTCATTGATGGCCCTTGAGATGGCTTGTCGTATCCACCAGGTAGCATAGGTACTGAATTTATAGCCCTTGCGGTAGTCAAAGTTTTCAACTGCCTTGATCAATCCGCGGTTACCTTCCTGAATAAGGTCAATAATTTCCATACCTCTGAGGATGTATTTTTTTGCAATACTGACCACAAGCCGCACATTTGCTTCTATAATGGCACACTTTGCCTGGTTACGCATCTCCTCCCAGTGCAAAAACTGCTCAAGTTTAGATGTAAGAAGCGTGTCCTGGAGATATTTTTTATATCGCTCCAGAATATGCTCAATCTGTTTTGAGTTAAGATTCAAATTTTTGCAAAGCGTGACACATTCATCTTCTAGCAGTTTTGTTTTCCGTGCAGCGTCGTTGGTGTTCAGTTTTTGTAGATTAGCGATGTTGGTGTTTTTGCGTTTAACCAGCGAGATGACTTTAAGAAAATCTTTTCTTAGATTCTCAAATATCTCCTCCCAGTTTTCCTGATCTTCATTTACCTGTAAAACATCAATTGGTTGAATAACCTCATTTCTGAGCTCATCGGCAAGACGATAAAGACTCTCAAGTGCACAGGGGGAACGAAATGCCATGTCAAAAAGCTTTCCGTGAGCAAATTCCATCTGCATCGCATATTCGATCTCCTGACCCTTTGAAAGAAGGGGAACCTTGCCAACACTGTTAAGATACAGCCAGGTAGGGTCGGTGATGTTGCAGGACCTTTTTGGTGAGACGGTACGGCGCATTTTTCTTTCGTAAAGTGGAGAGCTTTTTTCCTTTACGAAGGTGTTTATTGTAATGTTTTTTGCTTTAAGCGTCTCTTCTATCTTTTGTGCGTCGGTAACAGAAGATGCAACATCCTGAATCTGCGCTTCGGTAACAAATCCCTGAAGAGTGGCAAGTTTTTTGAGGCGTTGAGTCTTTTTGTCAAAAGAGGGCGTTGACTCAGTGTTTCTGGACTTAACAGCTTCTTTTTTTTGCACCATTAGACACTAATCCAGTTCTTTCAGTTGCATTGAGAGGTCCTTAAGCTGCTCGAGATACTGAGCCTTGCCTTGAGGATTATTTCTTAAAAGCTCTTTTGTCTCTCCGATCTTGCTTCGAAGATACTTTTTTCTTAGAAAGACAATTTTTTGTACCATATCATCATGGATATGATCAGCAAGTGCCGGCTTTACAATGAGCGTCGAGATCATCCGTCTGAGCTCAGGATCTGTAACTTGATCGGTTAAACCTTTCAGGTCACCGGTACGGCTGTATTTATCCAATATTATTGAATATATATTCTCGGATAGTTTGTTGGTAAGGGTTTGGGGTGCAACATACTGCTTTGCCTGATTTATGAGATCTGGGCTGGTAAGAAGAATTCTGAGAAAATTGCCCTCCAGACTATTTGAAAATGCCTCTGAACCACGAGATTCACCAACCGGTCTGTTGATAGTTTCTGAGCTGTTGGGGCTCAAAATCTTTTTCAGATGGCGTGTATCAATACGCAGTTTTTCAGACAACTCCCTTGCAAACTCCTCTTTGATCAGGGGGTCTGTAAGCAGACGCATATAGGGAGTCAGTCTCTCCACAACCTGTTTTTTACCAAAAGCTGAGCTGATATCGTTTTCCGAAGTTGCCTTGTTGATAATAAAAGAGAAGGCCTGCTGGGAATTTTTCACCAGGTTTAAAAAGGGATCTGCGCCATTTTTTCTGACGTAGGAATCGGGATCCTCCTGAGCGGGTAAATTTAGAATAGAGACATCAAGACTCCCGGATGCAAGTACCATGACCGCCTTTTCTGCAGCATTGACCCCCGCACTGTCGCCATCAAAAACAAGTACCGCTTTTTTTGAAAAACGATTTAGCAAATAGGCGTGTTGAGTGGTAAATGCTGTACCTGAAGTAGCCACAACATTGCAAATTCCAGCCTGGTAGAGGCTTAAATAGTCCATATACCCCTCTACAATGAGTACATATCCTGTTTCCCGGATACTCTGACGTGCTTTGTGGATACCATAAAGGAGACTGTTTTTTCGGTAAAGGGTGGTTTCCGGAGAATTGAGATACTTTGGCTGAACATCAGGACTCATTCCCCTTCCGGCAAAAGCTATAACTTTGCCGGTAATATCGAAGAGGGGGAAAATTATTCTGTTTCGAAAGCGGTCATAGGCGCCGCCGTTCTCCTTTTTAACTGCCAGACCACACTCAACAGCGCACGAGATGGGCACATTGTTCTGTTGCAGATAATCGCACAGTCCCGACCAGCCATCGGGTGCAAAGCCCAAACCAAAATCCTTAACTGTCTGGGCATCCAGTCCTCTTGATTTGAAATAGTCAACAGCCTGCGGTGATGAACGCATGGAATCATAAAAAAACCGGGCCGCCAGTTCATGTATTTCCAACAATTCTGTTTTTGATGGAGCACTGCCAGCTACCGACGAACTGTCCGGTTTTTCCCGGGATTCACTTTTAAGCGTAACACCCGTTTCCTGTGCAAGAATCTTGAGCGCTTCCCTGAACTCAACGTTTTCAATCTCCTGGATGAAACTGAAAACATCACCTCCTTTTCCACAGCCAAAGCAGTGATAAAAACCGTGAACAGGATTTACATTAAAAGAGGGGGTTTTCTCTTTATGGAAAGGGCAAAGGCCTTTAAAGGTCTGGCCGGCCTGCTTGAGGTTGACGTATCTTCCAACGATACTTACAATGTCTGCTCTGCTGCGAACCTCTTCTTTTGCAGAATCATCAAACCGCTGGGACATTTGGGTCACTTTTTGCGAAAAATGGAGAAGGCTCATTACTTGAAAACTAAAATATCATCTGAACCGCACAAATCTCAATATGTTTGTGTCGGGGGGGAGGATTAACCGCAAAGGGAGGAGGGAGGTTAGAAAGAGAAGTAGGGAGCTTTGGGGTATGGGGATCTCAAAAACAAAGTGTCGAGGGTTGGAGGGGGAGGGAGTTTATCTCCACCCTCTCAAAAATTTATTCCAATCCGTACTCCTTTTTCAGATTTGCAACATCTCTATAGTGCTGGAGTCCCTTTAGTTTTGAAGCAGATTCGTTGTCCAGAACAACTGTTATGGCGCCACTGTGGAGCTGTACTGCTGTAGCGGTGATCTGGGAGGTGAGTGGCCCTTCAAGCGCCAAAGCAACAACATCGGCCTTTTGGGACCCGTTTGCAAGCATCATAATGTTTCTGGCTTCGAGTATGGTTCCAATACCCATTGTTATAGCAAAGTGAGGCATCTGCTCTCTTTTTACCCCCGCCTTTTTGTAAAAACTCTCATAATTATCATCGAGAGTCTGCTTTGAGAGTGCCTCAATTCTTGTTCTGGACATAAGTGATGACCCGGGTTCATTAAATGCCCAGTGTCCGTCGCCACCGATTCCAAGGAGCTGAAGATCTATTCCACCGGCCTTTTTAATCTCTTCTTCATACCACTTGCAGAAACCCGCAGGATCATTGGTGCGCCCATCGGGAATGTGGCTGTTTTGGGGGTTGATATTGACATGTTTCAACAACTCTTCATGCATAAAACGGGCATAACTCTGATCCTGATCGTACGGCTTGGTAAGATCGATTCCAACACCAAAATATTCATCAAGATTGAATGTTCTAACGGCCGATAAATCAAGTCCTTGTTGGTGCATTTTGATCAGCTCCCTATAAGTGCCAATCGGTGTGCCACCGGTAGCAAGTCCGAGCACACAATCCGGTTTATCCTTTATTATACCAGCAATCTTTTGGGCGGCATAGTTGCTCATAGAGTCGTAATTGTCTTTTATAACAATATCCATAACACTTTCTCCTTTCGATAGATATAGGAATGTGTATTTATGGGAAAGCGGGTAATGGTCAAATTATCAACAAGTTGCCAACAATGGTTTTGAGAGAGCATCAGATGAATATAGGTGTTAGTAAGACTATTGTCAACTGAATGGAAACGGTGAGGATACTATTTTTACGGGCCATGCACTGAGAAGAACAGTATGATATCATCAGCTTGCAATTGAAACAGGGTTTT